>VXSK01000006.1 GCA_009838035.1 Gammaproteobacteria bacterium | reverse complement strand
CCACAAGCCCCCCTGAATACCCATGCTTGACAACATGGATACTCCAACGCTCCCGCGAGTAGGGGGACCAACGACGGGCTTCAGTTGGCGTGCCTCTAAAAGCGCAGAACTCTTAGCTGCCGTCTCTGTCGAGTTCGCTTCGTAGGGCGCGGGCGGTCAGGCGGGCTATCACTAGAATCAGCAATGCCGTGACGATGAGACCGGCAATGAACAGCGATTGCGGAATCATCGGGGCGCCGGTCTGCTCCAGGGATGCCAGGCTCCCCGCTACGGAGCCGAGGTAGACATAGAGAAAAATGGCCGGCAGCATGCCGATGAGCGTGCCGAACAGGTAGGCCCCGAAGCGCACATTCGTTAGTCCCAGGGCGTAGTTCAGCAGGTTGTAGGGGATCACGACGGAAAGCCGCGCCAGCAGCACGATCAGCCAACCCCTGCGGGCCACCGCGCGGTCCAGGGCGCGGAAACGCGGCATGGCCTCCAGCCGGGATTCGACCCAGTCCCTCGCCATGAATCTGCCCACTAGAAACGCGCAGCATGCGCCCAGAGTGCTCGCCAGGGACACGAGGGCCACGCCCAGGGCGACACCGAAGAGCACGCCTGCCGCAAGGGTAAGAATGGAACCCGGAACCATGAACACCGCGGCCAGGATGTAGGCGAGAATGAAGCCGGCCCAGGCGATGCGCGGATGCGCCTGCGCCCAGTCGGTGGATTGGATCAGCCACTCGCGCGCCGGCAGCATCCAGACGGCGACGAGCAGCGCCGTCAGCGAAAGCAGCAGTATCAGCGCTCGCCGTTTCATGCTAAGTGTTGTGTCTCACAACACTAGGCACGGTTCCGCGCGACCTGGCGGTAGGCGGGCGCGCAGACCCGGAATATGACCGCCGCGAGAG
Organism: Gammaproteobacteria bacterium; assembly: GCA_009838035.1. Classification (NCBI taxonomy): domain Bacteria; kingdom Pseudomonadati; phylum Pseudomonadota; class Gammaproteobacteria; species Gammaproteobacteria bacterium. The sequence goes on along the minus strand of VXSK01000006.1, from coordinate 56,919 downwards.
GCATGGTGCAGACTGCCATGGTCGCCAGCGCCAGGGGCAGTCGATCCGGCGAACCGAAAACCCGCTCGGTCAGCAGCGCCACACCCACCGGACCCAGCGACAGGCCGAGCAGGTTTACGCAGAACAGGTACACGGCGATGATTCGGGCCCGGAACCGATTCGGAGTCACCTCGTTCAGCGCCACCGGCGAGATGCCGAAGGGCATGCTGATCAGGCACTGCGTTACGCCGATCAGCGCCAGCGCCTGCGTTGCGGTGGACGCGAACGGAAAGGCCACGGCGAAGGGAAGGGCGATCAGTGCGATCGCGAACGCAACCCGAATTTCGGCGTCCCGCGGCCAGCGCCGGCGAAGGCGCTGCGCCGCGACGCTGCCCAGGTACACGCCGAGCGGCGCTGTCACCAGCGTGACCGAGCCCAGGCCCAGGCCCGTCTGGGCCTGGGTCCAGCCGAATTCCCGGATCAGGAAAGACGGCGTCCAGGCGCCGAAGCTGTAGGAGTAGGTGACCTGGCAGGAAAAGCCCAGAAAGTGGGTCAGGTACAGGGTCCGTTGCGGCCCGCCCAGGAATCGGACGAACGACCTTGCGCTGACGCCGGCTTCGGGCGCCTCTCCGAAACGAGCCGTTTCGCGCACCGAGGCCAGCGTGAGCACTCCCAGCAGAACGCCCGGGAGGCCCACGACGATGAAGACGACCTGCCAGCCCCTCAGCGAGCCAATCACGGGCAGTTCGGCGCTGCCCCCGCCCGCCACCCAGTTGATGACCAGTCCCCCGGTGAGTGTGGCCAGCCCGATACCGAGGTAAAGGCCTGCGGCATAAGTGGCGGTGGCCCGCAAACGGACTCTTGGCGGGAAGTAATCGGCGATCAGCGAGTAGGCGGCGGGCGAGAGTGCCGCCTGGCCTACGCCGACCAGCATTCGGGCGACGAAAAGCTGAGCGTAGTTCGTTGCGAGTCCGCAGGCCGCCGTAGCCAGGCTCCACAATACGACTCCCACGGCAATGACGGCAGGGCGGTTCCACAGGTCGGCCATCCCGGCTGCGAACAGGCCCAGGGTGGTGTAGAAGGCAGCGAAGGCCAGGCCGTACAACATGCCGATCTCGACATCGCTCAGGTCGAGGTCGCGCTTCAGGGGTTCGACCAGCAGGGTGATGATGTTGCGGTCGAGGAACGAGCACAGGTACAGGACCATCAGCAGGATCACGACGTACCATGCGTAGCCGCGCCGGGGCCATCGGGGCGCATCGGTCACTCCGGTCACGCTACCGTTTCCCGCTCATGTGGATAACTTTGTGGACAAAATCGTACGAAGCCCTTGCCTCTATTGGCTCTCGCGGTTTTGCACAGCGGGGGAAGATTTCAGCAGATTCAGGAAAGACACGTAATTACAATAACTTAGAAGAGGTTAACAAAGATGTTATGCGAAAGTTGCCGCAATTTGAACTGCGCAATACGATTTTCCGCCGGGTGTGAATAACTGCCTTGCGGCGGGCATATTATCCCGCCCCTGCGCCCCGTCGTCCCAGCGCCCGCACCAGCTCGCGCACCGCCAGCCCACGATGGCTTCTCCGTCCCTTTTCCGTGGCGCTCATCAGCGCCGCGCACTTGCCCGTGCGCCCGTCCAGGAACACCGGATCGTAGCCAAACCCCCGGCGCCCTTCCGCCCTCTCGGCTATGCGCCCCTCCCAGACGCCTTCGACAATCAGCGGCGCTTGTTCGTTATCGGGAATGGCCAGGACCAGCACGCAGCGGAAGCGGGCGGTGCGGTTCCCGGCCGGCACGCCGTCAAGATCCTTCAGCAGTTTCCGGATATTGGCCCGGGCGTTTCCATCGTCTCCGGCGTAGCGGGAGGAATAGATTCCGGGCGCCCCGCCGAGTGCGTCCACTTCCAGGCCGGAGTCGTCGCTGAGCGCCGGCAGGCCGGATTGCCGGGCAGCAGCGAAGGCCTTCAGCCGGGCGTTTTCCTCAAGGCTTGAACCGGTCTCCTCCGCCGCTACAAGAGCGAGTTCCCGCATGTCAATCAAGCGAATATGCCCCCTGAGCAACTCGCGCAGCTCGCGCAGCTTGCCGGGGTTGCCCGAGGCTAGTACGGCGCTTCGGATAGTGGACATATCGATACGGTGAAGTTTAACGGCGGCGCGGTGGGATATTCTTTGCACCCGACGGCCTAATCCAACCGGAAACGAACGCATGCCGGATCCCGCGACGCCTCCCGAGCATCGCTACCCCCACCTTTTCACCCCCATCTCTCTGGGGCCGGTGCGGCTGGATCACCGGGTGATCATTCCGGGACACTCCATGGTGCACGGGGATTCATCCGGTCTGATTACCGAGCGCTATCACGCCTACCTGGTGCGGCGGGCCCTTGGAGGCGCCGCTCTGGTAGGTATCGAGTCCGCCCCGGTGCATCCCGACAGCCTCACCTGGACCGGCCAACTGGAGCTGTGGCGGGACGAGATCATCGACCCACTGACCCACACCGCCGAGGCTGTCCATGAAGCTGGATCCAGGCTGTCCATCATCCTCTGGCACGGCGGCCACAACGTTCCTTTCGGGCGCGGCGCGGTCGCGCTGGCCCCGTCGGCGATTCCTTCCGTGCAGATCGGCCAGGTGCCCAAGGCCATTTCCGTTGCCGAGATCAGGGACATGGTGGGCTATTACGCCGACGCGGCCGAGCGATGCGCCAGGGCCGGGATCGACGTTATCGAGGTCCAGACCGCTTCCGACTACCTGCTCGGTTCGTTTCTCAGCCCGCAGCTCAACCACAGGACCGACGGTTACGGCGGGTCGGTCGCGAACCGCTGCCGCTTCGTCATCGAGGTTCTGGAAGCGATAAGAAAGAGAGTTTCCGGAAAGGCGGCCGTGGGTTTGCGCACTTCGGTCTTCCACGCCATTCCGGGCGACCCGGACGGCTACGGTATCGAAGAATCCCTGGCTGCCATGGTAACGATTGCCGAGGCGGGCGTTACCGACTACGTAAGCGTCATGAGCGGTTCGAACGCCAATTTTGCGGAGACCATTTCTCCCATGGGCTATCCGCGGGTCCAGCTGGCGGAGCAGTCGGCGCGCTTCACGGAGGCGCTGTCGGTGCCGGTCACCGTGGCCGGGCGCATCCGCGGCCCCGATGAAGCCGAGGCCGTCGTTGCCAACGGCCAGGCGGACATCGTGGCCATGGCCCGCGCCTTCATCGCCGATCCCGACTGGGTCTTGAAGGTGCGGCGGGGCGAGGAGGAGCGCATTCGTCCCTGCATGTCCTGCAACCAGGTTTGTCTGGGCTTCGCGACGCTCGCATTGCCGGCGGGGTGCAACATCAATGCGTCGGCGGGACGGGAGTTCGAACTGCCCGGCAGGGCGCCGGCACCGAGCCGTAAGCACGTCGCCGTCGTGGGAGGCGGACCGGCCGGACTCGAATGCGCCCGCGTAGCGGCGCAGCGCGGCCACGCCGTTACCTTGTATGAAGCCACCGGGGAGCTCGGCGGCGCCCTGCGTCTCGCCGCTTTATGCCCGCACCGCGAGGAGATGCTGCCGGCCCTCCGGTGGTGGGAGAGTGAACTTGCCCGGCTGGGCGTTACGGTTCGGTTGAACACCGCGGTCCGTGATCCGGGGGAACTGGATGCAAACGAGATCGTCTGGGCTACCGGCGGCTCGCCCGGCTGGACCTGGCTCTGGCGCAATCGGCCCCGCATGACCGACGGCATTCCCGGCGCAGAGCGGCTGCCTCACGGTCGCGACATCCTGGCCGGCAAGCAGTCGGTCTCGGGAAGCGTCCTTGTGATCGACGAGGAAGGGAACTGGCCGGCGGTCAACCTGGTGGAATACCTGGCCGCGATGGACGGCGTTTCCGGCGTGACCGTCGCCACGGCCAGCGCCCTGTTCGGCGACCCCGAGCTGTCCCTGACGGGAGAACTGCCCCTGGTTACCCGCCGCCTCGAATCCGCGGGCGTTGAGGTATGCCGCGGCACATTCGTGAAAGAGGTGAGGGACGACACCGCCATAACGACGGACGGCAAGGAGTTGGGGGCCTTCGACGCGCTGGTGCTGTCCATGGGCGCGGTCGCCAACCCCTCGCCGGACGGCGTGAGCGCAATCGGAGACTGCGTCGCTCCCCGGTCCATCTGGGCGGCGGTTCAGGACGGCGCCCGCCTGGCCCTGGATCTCTAGAGCGCCTCTTCCTGCGCCGCCAAGACTTTTTTGATGCCGTCGGCCGCAAGGTCGAGCATGCGGTCCAGTTCCTCGCGCAGAAATGCGTGCGCCTCGGCCGTGCCCTGCACCTCGATGATTCCCCCGGCCTCGTTCATCACCACGTTGACGTCGGCCTCGGCCTCCGAGTCTTCGGCGTAGTCGAGGTCCAGCACTTCCAGCCCGCGATACAGTCCGACGGAAACCGCCGCCACCTGGCCGTGCAGCGGGAAACGGGCGAACCTGCGCCGCCATGAACGCCGCCTGCAGGCCAGGCTCAGCGCCAGCCAACCCCCGGATATTGCGGCCGTACGCGTCCCGCCGTCGGCCTGTATGACATCGCAATCGACGACGATCGTGTGTTCGCGGAGCGCTTCAAAATCCACGCAGGCGCGCAGCGAGCGTCCGATCAGGCGCTGGATTTCCATCGTTCGTCCCGATTGACGGCCGCTGCTTGCCTCACGGCGGCTCCGGGTGTGCGTGGATCCCGGCAGCATGCCGTATTCCGCGGTTACCCAACCGCGGCCGCTGCCGCGAAGGAAATGCGGGACCGTAGCGTCCACGCTTGCCGTGCAAAGCACGCGCGTTTCGCCGAAACGGGCGAGAACCGAGCCGCCGGGATGGATCGTGTAGCCGGTCTCGAACGCGACAGTGCGCATCCGGTCCGGTTCACGGCCACTGGGACGGCGCACGGTTGAAGTGGATTTTGTGCGCATCTGTCCAAATATGTTATCGCCGGCCGCGACTTTTTGCATTCGGGCCTCGTTTCCGCTACCTGACCGACGCTAAAATTAGCCGGCATTAATTGGGCGGGGGCAGAAAAAGGCCGTTTCAATGATTCGCAGCATGACTGGCTATGCCAAAGAGGAATACCGCAGCGAGAGTGGTTGGCTGCAATGGGAATTGAAGTCGGTCAACCATCGTCATCTGGATATCGAAGTTCGCATGCCCAGCGCGTTTCGCGAGATGGAGCCCGAGATACGCAATCTGCTGGCGACGCACGTTGGGCGCGGGCACGTTGACGCCCGCCTGAGCTGGCGCCCGGCGGAAAAATTCGCCGACCGGATCAAGGTCAATACCGGCCTGGCGGTGCGGGTCATCGGATACGCGCGGGTGCTGGCGGAGCAGATGCGCCGTCCCGCGGCGGTCAGCCCGCTCGACGTCATGCGTTGGCCGGGCGTGATCGAGGAACATTCCGCCGACCAGAGCCACATGTCCGGAGAGGTCCGCAAGTTGCTGCACAAGGCAGCCGACGCCTTGCGCGCGACGCAGGCCAGCGAGGGCAGGAAGCTGAGGAAGTTCATCGAGAGCCGCTGCTCCAAGATGGACAAGATTCTCAAGAAGTTCCGTTCCCGCACGCCCGAACTGAGAGATCGGGCCATGGTCCGCATGACGGAACGCCTTGACGCGATCAAGGTGCGTGTCGATGCCGAGCGCCTGGAGAAGGAAGTGGCGCTGCTGCTGATGCGCTACGACATCAGCGAGGAACTCGATCGGCTGGAAGCCCACCTGGTGGCGCTGCGGTCCGCGCTACAGGCCAGCGAACCGGCCGGAAAGCGGGTGAATTTCCTTCTCCAGGAAATCGGCCGTGAGACCAATACGCTGGCCGCCAAGTCGGGAGACGCGCGCGGAACGCACGAAGCCGTGGATATGCGGGTTCTCGTCGAGCAAATGCGCGAGCAGGCCCAGAATATCCTGTGACGCCCCGCCTGTTTGTCGTTTCCGCCCCCTCGGGCACCGGCAAGACCACGATCGTCAAGCGTTTGGTCGAGGAGAATCCGGGCGTCAGCCTGGCGGTTTCCCATACCACGCGTCCGCCCCGCGAACGGGAGCAGGACAAGCGGGACTATTACTTTGTCAGCGATACCGCCTTCGATGAAATCCGCGGCGATAACGGGTTTCTGGAACACGCGGACGTATTCGGCAACCGCTACGGCACCAGCCGGCGCGAGGTAAGCGAGAAACTTGCAAGCGGCTGCCAGGTAATCCTTGAAATCGACTGGCAGGGCGCCGAGCAGGTGCGCCGCGCGAAGCCCGACGCGCAGGGCATCTTCCTTCTGCCGCCTTCCCGAGAGGAATTGGAAAAGCGCCTCAGGGGCCGCAACACCGACAAGCCGGAGGTGGTGGAGCGGAGGTTTTCCGAAGCGCGCCACGACGTACGGAAGTGGACCGACTTTCACTATGTGCTCGTCAATGACGACATTGATGAGACCTGCCGCAGGATGTCGAAGATCCTGACGGGCGACGGGGCGCAGTACGCGGTCTCCGACCTAAGGCACCGGGCGCGCGTCGAAGAACTCATCGGGGCGGACGACTGGTAGGACCTTGCGGCGGCAGGCATAGTGATGCAGAATTCCGGGTAAGGACTTCTCCACAGAGCAAAGGCAATGGCGCGAATTACCGTAGAAGACTGCCAGCAGCGGATCGAGAACATTTTCGACCTCGTTCGCGTGGCGGCTACGCGCGCGCGCAGGCTTGCCAACGGCGCCGAGCCCCTGGTTCCGCGCGAGAACGAAAAGCCCTCGGTGGTGGCGCTGCGCGAGATCGCGGCCGGGCTTGTTACGGAAGAGAGCCTCAACGAGCAGGAACGGTCCGTCGAGGAAGCATTCGCGACTCCGGGAGAAGTTCGCGAGTATTAGGTCGGACGGCCGGCGCTTGTACCGGCAGTCCAAGGTCCGAGCGTCCGCCATCCCGTAACCGGGGATACGGCAAGAATCATGCAGCAGGCGGTTGTTCTGCCCGGCACGCAGAAAATCCGGGTATCCGGCGGCGGCATCCGCAGGCTGCTCGCCGACCTGGACTACCTGCCCGAGGACGAGCGCGACCAGGTTCGGCAGGCCTACGAATACGGCGCGCGCGCCCACCACGATCAGCGGCGGCGTTCCGGCGAGCCGTACATTTCCCATCCGGTCGCCGTGGCCACCATCCTCGCCCAGCTGCGGCTTGACTCGGAAACCATAGTCGCCGCGCTGTTGCATGACGTAATCGAGGACACGCCCACGCTGCGGGTCAATCTGGAAGACCATTTCGGGCAGCAGGTCGCCGCAATCGTTGACGGCGTAACCAAGCTGACCCGCCTTAGGAAAGCCGGTCATTCGGAAACCCAGGCGGCCAGTTTCCGCAAGATGATGCTTGCCATGGTCGACGACATCCGCGTCATCCTGGTCAAGCTGGCCGACCGGCTGCACAACATGCGGACGCTGGACGCGCTGGACCGGGAACGCCAGCAGCGCATCGCCCGCGAGACGCTGGAGATCTACGCGCCCATCGCCAACCGCCTGGGCATACGCACGATTCGCCGGGAAATGGAGGACCTGGGTTTTCGTTACGCCTGGCCGCAGCGTTATCGGGTGATCAACAGGCACCTGAACCAGCGGCCCAGGCACCCACGCGCGGTGCTGAGGCGCGTTTCGGACCGCCTGCGGCGGGCGCTGAAATCGGCCGACCTGGAAGGCAGCATTTCCGCCCGGGCCAAGTCCGCGTACAGCATCTATACCAAGATGCGCGAGAAGCAGCTGACATTCAAGGAAATCGCCGACGTCTTCGGCCTGCGCATCATCGTTCCGGACATCGACGCCTGCTACCGGTGCCTGGGCATCGCGCACCAGTTGTTCCGCCCGATGCCGGGCAGGTTCAAGGATTACATCGCGATCCCGCGCGTGAACGGCTACCAGTCGCTGCATACGGTGCTGCTGGGCCCGGAAGGCATGCCGCTGGAATTTCAGATCCGCACGCCCGAGATGCATCGCGTGGCGGAGGGCGGCATCGCCGCTCACTGGCAGTACAAGGCCGAGGACAAGAGCGTGCTCCCGGCGCAGTTCCGCACCCAGGAATGGCTGCGGCGCATTACCGAAATGCAGGCCACCGCCCACGAGGAGGAGTTCTACGATCACGTAAAGGTGGACCTGTTCCCCGACAAGGTTTACGTATTCACGCCGAAGGGCGAGATCCTTCGCCTGCCGCGGGGCGCCACCTGCCTTGACTTCGCGTATGCCGTGCATACCGACGTCGGGCACCGCTGCGTCGCCGCGCGGGTGGACGGACAGGTGACGCCGCTGCGCTCGCAATTGAAGAACGGCCAGAACGTGCAGATACTCACGTCGCGCAATGCGCATCCGAACGCCGGCTGGCTGGAATACGTCGCCACGGCCAAGGCCCGCTCGGCCATCCTCGATTACCTGAAGAACACCCAGACGAGGGAAGCCCGCGAGGTGGGCGCCGTGCTGTTGAACCAGGCGCTCGCCGACCGCGGATCTTCGCTGCGCAAGATGGGGCGCGGCCCGTTTGAGGAAGCGCTCGAGGAACTCGGGGTCGCAAGCCGCCAGGAACTTTACGAACAGATCGGCCTCGGGGAACGCCTGGCGACACTGGCGGCGGCCGTGGTCATGAATCCCGGAAAGAAACGATCCGGCGACCGGCGCCGCAAGCTCACGCCCGTGGACATCGCCGGCGCCGAGGGCATGGTGGTGACTTACGGCAAATGCTGCTACCCGATTCCGGGCGACGAAGTGGTGGGGCATACGTCCAGCGGGCGCGGATTCGTCATCCATCGCAACACCTGCGGCAATTTCCGCGCCGAGCGCAAGCACAAGGACCGCTGGATCCCGGTCAACTGGAAACGCCGCATCCGGCTGGAGTTTCCGTCCGGGCTGCGTATCCATATCGATCACAGGCCCGGCGTGCTCGCGGAAGTCGCCGCCCGCGTGGCCGAGACCGGCCACAACATCGCCCAGGTGAACATGCAGGACCGCCCCGAGGAAAGCACCGAGCTGTTCCTGTCGGTGCTGGTCAAGGACAGGGATCGGCTTGCGCGGGTCATCCGGGCGATACGCACGCTGCCCAGCGTGCATCGCGTGCAGCGTGTTTAACACCCTGTCTGGCATATTATTGACCCCCGAGTCGACCATGCAACGCACCCCTGTACACACGTCACGCGCTCCGGCGGCGATCGGCTCCTATTCGCAGGCCATCGTCGCGGGCGGCTTCTGCTATGTGTCCGGGCAGATTCCGCTGGACCCGGAGACCGGTGAAATGGTTGACGGCGACATCGGCGAGCAGATCAGGCAGGTTTTCGACAACCTGGCGGCGGTGGCCAGGGCCGCCGGCTGCGATCTCGGCAGGGACGCCGTGAAGATCACGGTCTTCCTGGTGGACCTGGCCCATTTCGGACTGGTCAACGAGGTCATGTCCGGGATGTTTGCCCAGCCCTTTCCCGCCCGCGCCGCGATCGAGGTGGCAGGACTGCCCAGGGGCGCGCAGGTAGAGGCCGACGCGATTCTGGTCGTTCCGTAGTACGGACTCGCTAGCGGAACACGTCGCCCGTTGCCTGCCGATTCCGCCTCCCCGCCGGTCGAAGGCAGCCCGAAACTCACTACGCTCACGGGCATCGGCCCTGCCATTGCCGGCAAGCTTGGGCGGCTGGGCCTGCGAACGGTCCGCGACCTGTTGTTCCTGCTGCCGATCCGCTACGAGGACCGCACCCGCATACGCCCCATCATTGAGATTAAGCCCGGACAGCGGGTGCAGATCGAGGGAGTGATCGCCCACGCCCGGGTCATCATGGGCCGCCGCCGGAGCCTCCTCTGCGCGCTGCGCGACGAGACCGCGGAAATCACGCTGCGCTTCTTTCACTTCACCCGGCAGCAACAGTCGGGCCTGCGCGCCGGGACCCGCCTGCTGTGCTACGGCGACGTTCGCCAGGGGCCCAGGGGATTCGAGATCGTTCACCCCGAGTATAGAAGGCTGCAAGAATCCGATCCCACGCCCGTCCGGGATCGGCTCACGCCCGTCTATCCCTCCACCGAGGGCGTAACCCAGACCCGGCTTCGCAATCTGACCGATCACGCTCTTGAGAATGCCCTGGACGACTTGCCGGACCTGATCCCGGCCCGCTTTCTGGCCGGGATCGGTTTTCCGGAACTGCACGACGCATTGCGCACCGTGCATCGTCCGCCGAAGGGCATGGCGCTGGAAATGCTGCTGTCCGGACAACATCCCGCCCGCAAGCGCATGGCGTTCGAGGAAATATTGGCCTGGCATATGGGCTTGAGAAGGATGCGGGAGGCAGGTCAGCAACGCGAGGCTTTTCCTTTGACCTCCCGCGGCCCGCTCCGTGAGAGCTTCCTGCGCCGGCTGCCTTTCGAGTTGACGCCGGGCCAGCGGCAGGCGATCGAACAGGTCGATGCCGACCTCGTTCGAGACGTGCCGATGATGCGGCTGCTGCAGGGCGATGTGGGCTGCGGCAAGACCGTGGTGATCGCGGCCGCGGTGCTGGCTGCCATTCAGTCCGGGCGGCAGGCGGCAATCATGGCGCCCACCGAATTGCTGGCGGAACAGCATATGCGCACGCTCTCGGATTGGCTTGCGCCGCTGGGCGTGCGCCTGGCCTGGCTGGCCGGCGGCATGTCGCGCTCCGAGCGCCGGGTATTCGAGGCCGAGCTTGCCGGCGGCGATGCCCAGCTTGCCATCGGGACGCACGCCCTGTTCCAGGAAGGCGTCCGGTACCGTTCGCTGGGACTGGTAGTGGTGGACGAACAGCACCGCTTCGGAGTCCATCAGCGGTTGAGCCTGGTGGAGAAGGGATCCGACGGCAGGCAGGCGCCGCACCAGTTGGTGACCACCGCCACGCCGATCCCAAGGTCGCTGGCCATGACCTTCTATGCGGGCCTCGACATTTCCGCCATCCGGGACATGCCGCCCGGACGCCAGCCGGTCAATACCGCACTGATTTCGCAGGAGCGGCGCCACGAGGTCATCGAACGGGTGGCCGCGGCCTGTGGCGCCGGACGGCAGGCTTACTGGGTGTGCCCGTTGATCGAGGAATCGGACTATATCGAGTCCCAGGCGGCCGAGCCGACCCACCGCGAGTTGAGCGAGGCGCTGCCCGACATTCGGGTCGGCCTGCTGCACGGCCGGGCAACGCCGCGCGAGCGCGATAGGGTGATGGGGGAGTTCGCCGCCGGCAGGCTGGGCGTGCTGGTGGCCACGACGGTCATCGAAGTGGGCGTGGACATTCCGAAGGCCAGCCTGATGATTGTCGAGAACGCCGAACGTCTCGGTCTGGCCCAGTTGCACCAGTTGCGCGGGCGCGTGGGCCGGGGCGAGGACAAGAGCCACTGCGTTCTGATGTATCGATCGCCATTGGGACCAATGGCCCGCGAGAGGCTCAACACGATGCGCAACACCAACGACGGATTTGAAATCGCCCGCAAGGACCTGGAGTTGCGTGGCGCCGGTGAAATCCTCGGTGTCCGGCAGACGGGCGCTTTGCAGTTCCGCGTGGCCGACCTGGTGCGCGACGGAGCGCTGGCCGAACCGGCCCAGCGGATCGCCGACGAAATGCTCCGTACGAACGCCCCCGAGGTGGAGCAGCTGATAAGCCGCTGGGTCGGCGAAGGCGGTCGTTACGCCGGCGTCTAGGCCGATCCGAGCCGGGATATGCCCGATTCGTGTATCGTGGCGCTCTCTCATTGAGTCCTGAGGTGCGCTTCATGCGTGTGCCAAGCATTGTTTTACTCTGCCTATTGGGGTCCGCCTGCGGCGACGTGGGCGAGGAAGCCGTTCAGTCCTGCGGTCCGACGGAAACCGCCGAGGCCCTGGCCTATGCGGACCAGGTCGCGCACCTGATTCGGGGTGGGGAGCTGCGGGCCGTGGTGGCCGAACTGGCGAGCGACGACTACGAAGGCCGGGCGCCGGGCACCGCCGGCGACGTGATGGCGCGGGAATGGATCGAGGCGCGCCTTGCCGAGGCGAACATCGCGCCGGGTGCGGACCAGGGCTATCAGCAGCCGTTCGAGCTCGTGTCCGTCACGACCGAACTGCCCGCCGCATGGCCGTTTTCGACGGGCGCTTCCATCGCGCCGGGCGCCGAATTCGTTGCCAACGTCGGCAATCAAACCTCCCGGGCTTCGCTCGCCGACGCCGAACTCGTATTCGTGGGCTACGGCATCCAGGCGCCGGAATACGAATGGGACGACTACAAGTCGCAGGACATGAGCGGCAAGGTGCTGGTCATGCTGAACAACGATCCCGAATGGGATCGCGGCCTGTTTGCAGGCGAGCGCCGTCTCTACTACGGGCGCTGGACCTACAAGTACGAGATCGCCGCCCGCCTGGGCGCGGCCGGCGCGATCATCATTCATACGACGCCATCGGCAGGCTATCCCTGGCAGGTTGTCGAAACCTCGTGGACTGGCCCGCAGTACGAAATTCCGGCCGAAGGCGAGCCGCGCCTGGAAGTCGCCGCCTGGCTCACCGAATCCGCAGCGAGAGCGTTGCTGGCCTCCGCCGGCCACGAACTGGACGCGCTTGTGCGGGCGGCCCGCAGCCGTGACTTCGCGCCCGTGCCGCTGGGGATAAGCACGAGCCTCGAACTCGAGGCCGGCCTTGAGCGCGTGGAAACCGCCAACGTCCTGGGCGTACTCCCCGGATGCGACGAGAATCTCAAGAACGAGGCCGTGGTCGTGACCGCGCATCACGACCACCTGGGCAAAGGCGTCGCTGCTTCCGAGGGCGAGGACGTGATCTACAACGGCGCCTTCGATAACGCGACGGGCGTGGCCGCGGTGCTTTCGCTGGCAAAGGCGCTGGCGGGATTGCCTTCTCCGCCGCGGCGCTCGATCGTGTTCGCGCTGGTGGGGGCGGAAGAGCAGGGGCTGCTCGGATCAGCCTACTACGCGCGGCATCCCACGTTCCATGCGGGGCGCATCGCAGCCAACGTCAACCTGGACGGCGTGAGCATATGGGGCGAGGCGAGCGACATGATCTTCATCGGCCTGGGGAAATCGTCGCTCGACCAGGTCGCTGCCGATGTGGCCTCGTACGTCGGAAGGACCCTGCAGGGCGACCAGTTTCCCGACCAGGGCTACTACTACCGTTCCGATCAATTCAGCTTTGCGAAGGTCGGCGTTCCGGGCGTCTACCTGGACGGCGGCGTCGAGATCATCGGCAAGCCGGAAGGATGGGGCAGGATGCGGATCAATGCCTACATCACCAGGGACTACCATCAACCCAGCGATGAACTGACCGACGACTGGGTGTTCGACGGGATGGTCGCGGACACGCACTTCGGATTGCTGACCACCTACCTGATAGCCCAGGCGGACGAGATGCAGTCCTGGTACCCGTCCGACGAGTTCGCCGCCGCACGCGCCGCGGCCCTGGCGGAGCTTGAAGCTGGCTACTAGCGGCGGCGTCCGGTCCCGCGCCACTCGGTCTCGTTTTCGGCGAGCCGCCGGGCCAGGACGAAAAGCAGGTCGGACAGGCGGTTCAGGTACTTCAGCGACTCGGGATTCAGCCCCCCTTCCTCGTCCTGCAGGGCCCATAGCGAGCGTTCCGCGCGCCGGCACACGGCGCGGGCGAAGTGGCAGGCGGCCGCGGCCGGGCCGCCGCCGGGCAGGATGAACTCCTTGAGCGGGGGCAGTTCCCGATTGTGCTCGTCGATGGCGTCTTCGAGCGACCGCACGTGTTCCGGTGACGTGGACTTCAGCTCGTCCACGCACAGCTCCGCGCCGGTGTCGAAGAGGCGTTGCTGTACGTCGCGCAGCAAGTCGGGAATGTCGCCCGGCTGAAGTTCGGCCAGCAACAGGCCCAGCGCCGCGTTCAGTTCATCGAGGTCGCCGAAAGCGGCGATGCGCGGATGGTGCTTGCGGAAACGGCGCTTCGCGTCGATGCCCGTTTCGCCGGCATCGCCGGTTCGCGTGTAGATTTTCGAAAGGCGGTGTCCCACGTGTCGCTTAATTTCCGTCCGCTTCCTCGAAGAACGAGAACTGCACGCCCAAGTGTATGCTGCGGCCGGGCCCACGGAAACCATAGACTTCCTCGAAACGGGTGTCGCCGAGGTTTTCCGCGCGGATGTGCCAGCGCACCCGGGAAGTCGATTGCCATGATGCGGTCAGGCTCGCGAGCAGGAACGAATCCAGCGACACGCGGCGCGAGGGATTGGGCCACGGCGGGTAAAAGATGTCCGGCTGTTCGCCGGTGTACGCCAGGTGCAGATTGATGCCGATTGCCGGGGCGGCAATCTCGTAGTGTGCGTTCAGACTGCCGGAATGGCGCGGCCGGCGAAGCTCCTGAACCATGGTGTCGCCGGGAGCCGGTTCCCGTGAGCGAAGCCATGTGTATGCGCCATAGAGCGTCAGTCGGGGCAGGATGCTCGCTTGCCCCTGCAATTCGAGGCCGCGTCGGCGGCTTGTACCGGGCCGGTTGCCGGCCGTGAATCCTCCGGACGACGGATCGAACACGAAGCCGTTGATCTCGTCCTCCAGCCGTTCGCTGAACCAGGTGATGCTGCCGGCCAGCGTGCCGGTCCTGCTGCCGTAGCGAACGCCCAGTTCCCATCCGCGCGAGGATTCCGGAATCAGGTCGGGATTGCCGATGAAGTTGGAGAAATAACCGAAGCGTTCGATAAACGTGGGGTTCTTGACGCCGATTCCGTAAGCGGCGTGCAGCGCGGTACCCAGGCCCAGGTGCTTGAGCACGCTGGCGCGCCAGGACACGGCATCGTCATAGTCGCTGTTGCGGTCCAAGCGCAATGCCGCCGCAGCCGCCCAGTCGCCCCTGGTGTCCAGGCGGAATTCCGCCAGCGCCTCGGTTGACCGAGTGCTCAGGTCGCGGTTGGGATCGCCGAAAAACGAGGCCGCGGCGCGTTGCAGATAGTCCTCGCGTTCATGCCCCAGCCCGACCGTGATGGACGGCGATACGCCTCCGTCCCCATTGTTCCGTGCGAAACGCGGGAGAAGAAAAGTGGATTGGTAGCTGAGATGCAACTTGTCTCCACTGGTCTCCCCGATCTCGGACCCGGAAGCGAAGTTGTGGTTTTCCGAGCCGGTGTGCGTGAGGCTTGCGCGATGCGTCCAGCGCCCGCCGGACGTGGTCGCCGAACCCTGCAGGCCCGCCACGGTATGGGTTCGCTTCGTAGAACTGTCCGAGTCCGCCGGCACGCCCGAAAGGAACGAGGTCGCGTCGTACTGGCTCTCCGATTGGGAACGGCGCGCAATGACGCGCAATGAAACCCGTCCGGAGGGATCGAAGCGGGCGACGACGTGGCCGGTATTGTTCCGGTAGCCGTCGGCCTCGTCGCCGGAGCGGGAAATGTTCTGTCCGTCGCTGCTCAAGTGGTCCACGGATACGCCGACGCCCCAGCCGTCGCCGCTGGCTGACCCGTTCAGGGCTCCCCTGCGCGTATTGAATTGCCCGGCCTCGGCGGAAGTCTTCAGCGAACGCCCGAATTCCTCGGGCGTGCTGATCAGGTTGATTGCTCCGGCGACCGCGTCGCTGCCCCAAAGCGCGCTCAAGGGACCGCGAACGATTTCGATGCGCCGCAGGTTTGCGGCCAGGAAATGCGAGAAATCGAGTTCTCCGCCAAGCGCCGGATCGCCGATCTCGATTCCGTCCATCAGGACCAGCGTGTGATTGGCTTCCGCCCCCCGCATCCGAACCTGCGACAGCGATCCCAGCACACCGCTGCGGCTCACGGCCACTCCGGGAGTGCCCCGCAGCAACTCCTCCACGGTCAGCGCCTGGCGCCGGTCAAGATACTCCTCGTCCAGCACCGTGAACGATGCGCCGGCCTGTTCCGAAGCAACAGGAATGCGCGATGCCGTGACCACGATGGTCTCCGGCGCCTCGTCTCCGGATTCCTCCGGTTCGCCCTGTGGCTGGGCATGCGCGTATGCGGCGAAAAGCAGCAGAAATAATGGGGATACCAGCAGTTGGCGTACCGCTGTGGAATTGATCCAGGCCATGGGAACCTCCCGTTCCATTTATTGCCCAAGGCAGGAACGGGTGTCAGGCAGAAGGGATTTCCCTTACGCCGCTCGCGCCCGCCGCGCTGCCAACGTGGTTCGCTCGGGCCGGTCTCCGGGCTTTCGAGCGGACAGCAGGTGGTCCTGCAATCCACGCCGCTCGCCTTCCTGTCCTGAGACAGTGGCTGCCTTCACGCGCGTGACGCTGGCGTGAGCGGCGTTTGACTCGATTACCGTTGCGGGGGCAGCGCCGGAATTGCACCGGCTTCCCGTTCACCCGACGAATCGCCACGCACTATACCACCGTCTTTCCGGGGGTGCATACGCACCGGGCTGTATAGAATGCGCCCGCATAGAGCGGGCACACCGTGGCGCTTCCCCTGAACAATCCTTCCAACTGGCCGGCAATGCTGGCGCTGGCGCTGATCCGCATGACGGCAGCGCTGCCCCACCGCCTGCGCCTCGCAATTGGTCGTGGAGCAGGCCGCCTGTCTATGCGGGTCATGGGGAAACGCCGGGCCATAGCGCTGCGGAATCTTGAATTGTGCTTTCCCGAGTGGTCGGATGCGCGCAGGATGGCGGTGCTCAAGGCGCATTTCCAGTCGCTGGGAATGGGGCTGGTGGAACTGGCCATGGCCGCCTGGTGTTCCGACCGACAAGTACGCGAACTGGTCGAGGTGAAGGGCGCCGAGCATCTTGGCGACGCGCTCCGCGAGGGCCGAGGCGTGATCGCAATGAGCGGGCATTTCCCGGCATTGGAATTTACCGCACGCGCGTTGGATTTCCCGCCTCCGGGACTGGTGGCCGTCTATCGCCCGGGCGGCAACGCCGTATTCGCGTACCTGGTCAATCGCGCCCGCTTGAAGACCGCGACGGATACGCTGTCCAAGTACGACGTGCGCGGCATGGTAAAGGCGTTGCGCTCCGGGGCGGTGCTCTGGTACGCAGGCGACCAGATGACGGATGCCAAGTCCGCCGAACTGGCGCCGTTCTTCGGAGAGCCCGCGATGACCGGAACTGCGCTGGGCCGGTTGGCGCGGATCAGCGGCGCTCCCGTCGTGCCCTGGTTCACACGCCGACTCAAGAACGGCAGGTACCGGGTCGAACTGCTCCCCGCTCTTGAGGGATTAACCGGAGATTCGCCGCAGAAAGAAGCGGAGCGGGTCAATGCGCTGGTCGAGCGGCAGGTGCGCAAGGCGCCCGATCAATACTATTGGATACACCGGCGCTTCAAGCGCCGCCCGGCGCCGCTGCCCGATCCGTACGATTAGCCTCCAGGCGAGGGCGTCCCGCCGCCACTGTCCGCGATGGTGCGATCGTGCCGTTCGCACAAGGTCAGAAACGCCCGCTGATCGTACAGCCCCAGTTTTTGCAGCGACCGTTTCAGGCGCTGCAGCCGGGAATTGCGCCAGCCTCCTGGCCGTCGGCGGCGCGCGCGGTCGAAATCGACGAGCCAGACGCCGCCGTCCGGATCGATCAGGATGTTGTTTGCGTTCAGGTCGGCGTGACAGATTCCGGCGCTATGAAAACGCGCCGCGGCGACGCCGACGCGCCCCATGATCTCCCGCGCATCGTTACCCTCGCGCAACGCACCGGCCAGCGGCCGCGCCCCTTCGATCCATTCGGTGATCAGGTTGGCCGAGTAGGTGCCGCCGCGCCGCCTGAAGTGGGCGGCGATCGGTCGCGGCACCGGCAGCCCGGCTTCGTGCATCCCGGCCAGCAGCCGGAATTCCGCGAATGAGCGAACACGCCGCGTTCCCAGGAAGAGATAGCGGTCCCTGCTGAACAGCGCGGCCCTGCCGCCCCGCAGGTAGTGACGCAGAAACCACTGGCCCCCCTCGCCGATTCGTCCGCCGGCGCCGCGTCCGCCCGCAACGGCCGTCCATTGTTGCCTTTGGTGCCAAAAGCCGTGCTCGAACCACTCGGGCGTCACCGATCGAGCGACCTGCGCATCGTGTAGGATGCGATCCTTCCCCGCTGTACGTATTTCTTCAAGCATGTCGAGCCCGCCGCGCAGCCTGTGCGTGATCCGCTTGTCCGCCATCGGGGATTGCTGTCACGCGCTGCCTGTCGTGCAGGCCATCCGAAGCGCCTGGCCGGAGACCCGCATTACCTGGATTATCGGGCAAGTCGAGCATTCCCTGCTGGAGGGGCTTGCCGGAGTGGACTTCCTGGTGCTGGACAAGCGGGCCGGCCGCCGGGGAATGCGCGAACTGAAGGAGAAACTGAAGGCGCGCCGGTTTGACCTGCTGTTGCAGATGCAGGATTCATTGCGGGCCAGTCGGGTCGCGCTAATGACCGGCTGCCGGCGGCGAGTGGGATTCGACCGGCGCCGGGCGCGGGATATCCAATGGCTGTTCACGACCGAGCGGATCGCCCATCGGCCCCGGCAGCACGTGATGGAAGCGCTGTTCGGCTTTGCCGAACACCTCGGGATCGAGCGCCCGGCGGCGCCGCGCTGGGACTTCCCCCTGGGCGCCGAAGACCTGCAGGCGGCCGCAAGGATGGCGCCCGAACGGCCCTTCTGCGTCATGAGTCCGCTGAGTAGCCAGCGCCGCGGCGCGTTTCGGAACTGGCCGGCGGAGCGCTACGCGAGCGTGGCGAGGCATGTCGTGGAGCAACTCGGCGGCGAAGTTCTGTTGACGGGATCGGGTACTTCGATGGAGCGGGACTACGCCGCGGTGATCGCCGCTCAGCCTGGCGTCACCGACCTGAACGGGCGCACGACGCTCAAGCAGCTCGTGGCGCTGATCGGGCTTGCAAGGCTGGTCGTTTGCCCGGATTCCGGACCCGCGCACCTCGGCGCGGCGCTGGGAACGCGCGTGGTGGGACTTTATGCGGGTTCCAATCCGGACCGCTCGGGTCCATGGGGAAACCGGGAATTCACCGTGAACCGTTATCCGCAGGCTGTGTTGAGATCGTTGGGCAAAGGGGTCGACGACATAAGCTTCGGGCGCCGCTTGCGGGCCGGCGACGTAATGAACGAAATCGCCGTCGCCGACGTGATCGAAACGGTTGAGCGCGCCTGGGCGCTGCCGGGCCGAAATCTTCAGCCCCGATCGCCGGGGTCCGCCGAGGCCAGAGAGAAAACGGCCCCGCAGTAGGGGCAAGTGGCGTCGGTCCCGGGCTCGAGCGGCAGGTAAACGCGCGGATGAGAGTTCCAGCGAACGGTCCAGGGGAGCGGGCAGGATACCGGCAGGTCCTTCTCGGAGACGGTATAACGCCGCTCCATGTTTGAAGTCACTCTCTGGCCGCTACTCTGTTGAGCCATAACGAGAGTATATTTCGGTTACTCGCCCAGATAGCGTCGCCACAGGCCGGAAACCGTTTCCACGCGCTCGGCGACTTCGCCCGCGGGCGTATGAGGCGGCCGTTCGGCCAACGCGCGATGGTGCAGGATTTCGCGGTACTCGAGATAGCATCGCGTCAGGACGTCGGCGTCTTCCCCGGTCAGCACTTCGTGTCGCGCCAGAGCTTCCAGCTGGCGCACGTTGTCCGGCCAGGCGACCAGGTCGGGATGCTTGTGTGCGTGGTTCAATACCAGGTACTGCACGATGAACTCGATGTCCTGCAATCCGCCGCGGGCGTGCTTGATATCGAAGCGGCCCTTGCCCACAACGGGTGCTTCGCCCAGCATCCGCCCACGCATTTCGATTACCTGGTCACGCAGATCGTCGTGCCGCACCGACTCGCGCAGAACGCTCACGCGCAGCACTTCGAACGCTTCGCGCACATGGGCGGCGCCGGCGATGGCACGGCTCCTGAGCAGTGCCTGGTGCTCCCAGGTCCAGGCGGACTCGCGCTGGTATTTGTCGAGGGCCTGAAGCGAGGACACGAGCATCCCGGAGCGGCCGCTCGGACGCAAGCGCGTGTCCACTTCGTACATTCTTCCGGTGATGCTCCGCGTCGTGAGCACTGAAATAACCCTGCGCGCGACCCGGAAGAAGAAGTCTGAGTTGGCTATGCTCGTGAGGCCATCGGTTACCTGGTCCTCGCCCTGCGCGTCGTAGACGAACACCAGGTCCAGGTCCGAACCGTAGCCCATCTCCAGGCCGGCCAGCTTGCCGTAGGCGATGACCGCGAATCCGGCCGGCCTTCGCTCGCCGTCGACCGTGTAGCCGGGCGATCCGTGCTGCTCCGCGAGTTCTTCCCAGACATGCTCCAGCGACCGGTCGATCACGAGTTCGGCGATTCCGGTAAGAAGATCGCTCACCCGCATCAGCGGAAGGCCGCCGGCCAGGTCCAGCACCCCCACCCGGAAGGCCGCCGCCTGCTTGAACTCGCTGATCGCCGCCAGCCGCAATTCCTCCGACTCGTTGGCGGTGCGAACCAGCCGAAAGTCCAGTTCCTCTTCAAGCTGTTCGAGGTCCATTACCTGCTGCGTAATGCGGGCGTCGAGCAACTCGTCCACCAGCGCCGGGACCGAGCACAGTTGCTTGGCCAGCGTTTCG
This sequence comes from Gammaproteobacteria bacterium, assembly GCA_009838035.1. Lineage (NCBI taxonomy): Bacteria > Pseudomonadati > Pseudomonadota > Gammaproteobacteria > Gammaproteobacteria bacterium. The sequence goes on along the minus strand of VXSK01000006.1, from coordinate 36,551 downwards.
CCCAGGCCGCAGACATGCACGAGGCGGTCGCGGGCCGGTCCGTTTTCGTACAGCAGCGCCAGGTACGCGGAGCGCCTGGCGATGGCCGCGAGGACCTTGAGCGTGCGGGCCAGCGTGAGACCGGGTTCCGGCTCTCTGGCCGCAGCCTCGATCAGACGCGGAATAAGCATGTCCAGCCGCTTCCTTCCGGTCTGGTCCAGGCGCGCGTAGTCGGAGGCCTGGTGGACCGTCTGCATGGAATCCAGCGCAACCTGTGGATCCGGAAACCCATAGGCTTTCAGCACTTCGCCGGCGTCTTCGGCATCTCCCGTCCACACGGCGGCCAGGTCTTCAGGCGGGCCGCTTTCCGCCTCGGGCAGGTCGTCCGGGCGAAACACGATGGTCGAGAAATGCCTGGCTACCGTCTCGCGATGTGAATCGGTCTTCTCCGCCAGGCTGTCCCAATCCGAATGACCCATGGCGAAGGCCAGGCGGATACGGCCCTCGTCGTCGTCCGGCAACTCCTGAGTCTGCCGGTCGTCCATCCCCTGCAGCCGGTTCTCAAGACGCCGCAGGAAGCAATAGGACCGGTCGAGTTCGCCGGACGTGCCGGGTCCCAGGAAGCCCCGATCGCCCAGGCGCGCGAGCATTCCGCGCAGGCTGCGGCCGCGCAGGTCCGGGTTGGCGCCGCCCCGCACCAGTTGCATCGACTGCGTGATGAACTCGATTTCGCGGATGCCGCCCCGGCCCAGTTTGATGTCGTTGGCCTTGTCCTTGCGCAGCGCCTCCCTTTCGATCTTGCCCTTCATGTCGCGCAGGGACTCGAACACGCTGTAGTCCAGGTAGCGGCGGTAGACGAAAGGCCGCATGATTTCCCCGTAGAGCGCCTCGCTCATCCCGCAGGGGTTGATCACGCGCGCCTTGACCCACGCGTAGCGCTCCCAGTCACGGGCCGAGCGGGCAAGGTAGCTCTCCAGAGACGAGGTCTTGATTACCAGCGGTCCGCTGTTTCCGAATGGACGCAGGCGGGTATCGACCCGGTACACGAAGGAGTCCACCGTGCGCTGATTGAGCGCCCGGATCAACTGCTGGCAGACCAGGGTGTGGAAACGCAGCGCGTCGATCGGAACGGATCCATCGGTTCGTCCGTCCTCGGAATAGACGAAGATGAGGTCGATGTCGGAAGAAAAGTTGAGTTCGCCGCCGCCCAGCTTGCCCATGCCGATAACGGCCATCTCGCTGGGCTCGTCCTCCGCCGTGAGCGGCAGGCCGTGCCGTTCCGCCACGTTGGCCCGCGCGAACTCCAGGGCGGCAAGGATGCAGGTCTCGGCCAGTTCGGACAGTTCCTCCAGGCTTTCCTCCAGGCTGCCGAGCCCGTTCAGGTCGCGCCACAGGATCCGGCACATTTCGCGATGCCGAAACCAGCGAAGTTCGCGCACGAACGAGGGCTCCTGACGGAACTCGCCCAGTGCTTCGCCGGCCAGTCGCGCCAGTTCGCCCGCTTCCAGCGGCCGGCCGAGCCGGTCTCCGGACAGGAGATGGTCGAGGATCTCCGGCCTGCGGGTAAAGCTTCGCGCCGCGAACGGGGAACAGGCCAATACCCTTGTGAGCGGCGCGAGAAGTCCACTCTGCTCGAGCCTGGGAGCCAGCGCCTCGTCTTCCCGCAACGCGGCCAGCGCCTTGTCGGCGCTCTCGCGCAACAGTTCGGGAATTGGAAACTTGTCGGCGTTCACTTCGATTGATGGCTGGTGTACGGAGGCGGCAAAGATTACATCACGTTGAAAGCAAAAAGCCCCGCCTTTCGTTGGAAAGGCAGGGCTTCGTGCATTGAGGCTTCAGCCGCCGCCGGGCAGCGGCGGCGGCGTCCACCGGGAGGAACTACATCATGCCGTCCATGCCGCCGGGCGCGGGCATGGGGGAAGGCTCGTCCTTCTTCGGCTTTTCGGTGACCATGGCCTCGGTCGTCAGCAACAGGCCCGCCACCGAGGCGGCGTTCTGCAGCGCAAGCCGCGTGACCTTGGTGGGGTCGATGATGCCCCGGCCAACGAGCTGGCCGTATTCGCCGAGCGCGGCGTCGTAGCCATAATCGCCTTCGCCGGATGCCACGTCGTTCAATACCACGGAGGCGTCGGCGCCGGCGTTGGCGACGATCTGGCGCAGCGGCTCCTCGAGTGCGCGGCGCATGATCTTGATGCCGACGTCCTGGTCGTCGTTGTCGCCTTCCAGGCCGTCCAGCGCGGACTGGCCGCGCAGCAGCGCCACGCCGCCGCCGGGAACGATTCCTTCCTCGACAGCCGCACGGGTTGCGTGCAGGGCGTCTTCGACGCGCGCCTTCTTTTCCTTCATTTCGATCTCGGTGGCCGCACCGACCTTGACCACGGCCACGCCGCCGGACAGCTTGGCGACGCGCTCCTGCAGCTTCTCCTTGTCGTAATCGGAGGTCGATTCCTCGATCTCGCGCTGGATCTGCACGACACGCGCCTGGATCTGCTCGCTCGAGCCGGCGCCATCGATGATCGTGGAGTGCTCCTTCGTGACCTGGACCTTCTTGGCGGTCCCGAGGTCTGGCAGGGAGGCCTTTTCCAGCGACAGGCCGACTTCCTCGGAGATCACCTGGCCGTTGGTGAGAATCGCCATGTCGGCCAGCATCGCCTTGCGGCGGTCGCCGAAGCCGGGCGCCTTGACCGCGGCCACCTTCACGATGCCGCGGATGTTGTTGACCACCAGCGTGGCCAGCGCCTCGCCTTCCACGTCCTCGGCCACGATCAGAAGCGGCTTGCCGGACTTGGCGACGGCTTCGAGCACCGGCAGCAGGTCGCGGATGTTGGAGACCTTCTTGTCGTGCAGGAGTATGTAGGGGGATTCCAGTTCCACGCTCTGCGAGTTGGCGTCGTTGATGAAGTACGGAGAGAGATAACCGCGGTCGAACTGCATGCCTTCCACGACGTCCAGTTCGTTATCCAGTCCGGAACCCTCTTCCACGGTGATCACGCCTTCCTTGCCGACCTTGTCCATCGCGTCGGCGATGATCCGGCCGATGGCTTCATCGGAGTTCGCGGAGATGGTGCCCACTTGCGCGATCGCGGTGTCTTCCTGGCAAGGCTTGGAAATGCCCTCCAGGCTGTCGATCACCGAGGCGCTGGCCTTGTCGATACCGCGCTTGATGTCCATCGGATTGAACCCGGCCGCGACCGCCTTGAGGCCTTCGGTCAGGATCGACTGGGCCAGCACCGTGGCCGTCGTCGTTCCGTCGCCGGCCACGTCGGAGGTATGCGAAGCGACCTCCTTGACCATCTGTGCGCCCATGTTCTCGAACTTGTCCTCAAGCTCGATTTCCTTGGCCACCGACACGCCGTCCTTGGTCATGGTGGGAGCGCCGAAACTCTTGTCGAGAATCACGTTGCGGCCCTTGGGCCCCAGCGTAACCTTGACGGCGTTTGCCAGCGTGTTGACGCCGGCCATCATTTTTTGCCGGGCGCCGTCGCTGAATTTCACATCTTTTGCAGCCATTGCTGTATTCCTCTGATTGGGTGTGAATTAGGAAAGGTGAAAGGTGAAGACCGTAGCCGGTCGGTTTACGACCGGGCTACTCTTCGATGACGGCCATGACGTCGTCTTCCTTCATGACCAGCAGTTCCTCGCCGTCCACCTTGACTTCCGTGCCGCTGTACTTTCCGAAGAGCACCTTGTCGCCGGCCTTGAGTTCCAGGGGCAGGACCTCGCCGTTCTCGCGCACCTTGCCCTTGCCGGCGGCTATGACCTCGCCCCGAATCGGCTTTTCGGTTGCCGAGTCGGGAATCACGATCCCGCCGGGGGACTTCCGCTCCTCCTCGGTACGGCGAATCAGCACCCTGTCTTGCAGCGGTCGAATTTTCATGTTGCGTTCTCCTCGTGGGAAATACCGATAGCCGCGCCCCCTCGGCGCGGCGATTTCTGATCAAACGGCCCTCTAATCGAGAGGGCGGGTAAATGATAGGGACGGATGTTGCGATTTCAAGTGCCAAATGCGAAGAAAAGCGCCTCAAAGGCTGCAAATAACGCCAAAATCTTGCCACACCGGGCGTGATTGCGGCTGCTCGCGCCGTTTTCCGCTCTGATCCAACCTGGTAACCCGGAGGGCGAAAGTGGGTATATGATGAGTGGCGGACGTGGTTGATCACGGGGGGACGTGATGACTCTTACCCAGACGCGAGTCGGATTCGTGGCGGCATTCGTGCTCGCGAGTCCAGTTTTCCTTGGAACGGCGTACGCTCAGGAAGGCGCGGTCGCCCTCGAAGAGATTGTTGTAACGGCACGTAGAGTGGAGGAGCGGCTGCAGGATGTACCGCTTGCGATTACCGCCTTCAGCGCCGCCGAAATCCAGGCGGCGGGCATCGAGAATCTGACCGACGTGGCGGATCTTACGCCCGGCATGACCTTTTCGAACCTGATCGGCGAGTTTCTGCCGGTGCCCGTGATTCGCAGTATTGCGCCCACCGCGGTGCAGGACCGCGAGAACAACGCGGCGATATTCGTTGACGGCGTATATGTCTCCGGTCGCGAAGGACTTAATTTCAGTCAGCTCGACCTCGAACGCATCGAGGTGGTCAAGGGCCCCCAGGCGGCCCTGTACGGCCGCAACAGCTTCAGCGGGGCGGTCAATTTCGTTACCGCGCGGCCGACGGACGAGTTCCGCGGCAAGGCGGAACTCACTTTCGGCGACCGGGGCCGGATGGTCGCGTCCGGCGCGATCAGCGGGCCGATTGTGGAAGACAAGCTGCGCGCCCGTGTGGCAGTCATCCTGAACCAGTGGGACGGTTCCTACGAGAACCAGGTCCCGGATGGTCCGGACATCGGCGGGTTCGAGTACGAAACCGTGCAGAGCAGTCTCTACTGGACGCCGACGGAGCAATTCGAAGCGGGCCTGTCGCTTTACGTCTCGAAAGACTTGATCGACGTGTCCGCCCTCACCTCCGTTACGGCGACCTGCGAGAACGTCAGCGCGCGCGGCACGCGGCTGGCGAATTACTGCGGCGAGCTGCCGAGCATCGACAAGAATGACTTGCACGTTCTCAAGCGCGCCACCGGGGAAGAGCGGGATGTGAACCGCGCCCACCTGACGATGAAGCTGGATACCGCCCTGGGCGAGTTCTCGGCCCTGTCCGGGTTCTCCAAGGTGGAACAGACATTCCTTTACGACGGTTCCCGCGGCAATCCGTCCACAAGGTTCGCTTATCAGTCGTTCATTTCGCCGTTTCCCCGCGCCTTCGTTCTCGGCACATTCGATGCCGAACTGCTCCAGATAGGCGCGGCCGATATAACCGAGGAGTTCAGCCAGGAACTGCGTTTCACAAGCCCGGAGGACCGGTCCTGGCGCTATTCGCTGGGCGCCTACTTCTACAGCGTTGAGAAGGAGGAAGGCAACAGCGGTGTGGCGGCGCAGACCCCCCGGCCTCGCACGTTTGCGAATTTCTGCCCCTGTATCCAGTTCTTCCCGGGCGTGGGTTTCGCGCTGACGGCGTTTCCCAGGACTTCGATCGGGGACCTGACATTCGGCCGGTGGTTCTCGGGACCCATGGGCGACGTCACGGGTGGAGTGGACGCAATGCTGGAGACCGATGCCTGGTCGGTGTTCGGGTCCGTTGACGCCAACTTTTCCGATCGGCTGAAGGGTCGGGTGGAACTGCGCTGGACGGACGAGGAAAAGCACAGTCAGAATTTTGTAACGGGTTCCGACCTCCAGAACTCCTGGGACTTCATCTCCTGGCGGGCAACGATGGACTTCAAGCCCAGCGAGAACACCATGTATTACGCGTCGATTGCAGGTGCCGAAAAGAGCGGGGCGTTCGATTCCGATAACGAGGAAAACATCAACGGAGAGGATGTTTTCGTTGCCAGCTTTATTGATCCCGAAAAGAACACGTCCTTCGAACTTGGCGTCAAGGGCACCTACATGGGCGGCCGTTTGAGCGCCGACATCGCGCTGTTCCTGATCGATTGGACCGAAATCGTAATTCCGCAACTGGTAGGAGTCGACTCCAACGGCGTCCCGCTGGCAGGGGTCCTGAACCTGGACATGAATGCCGGAGACGCAACGGTGCAGGGGGTGGAGGCGTCTTTCGGCTTCGCGGTCACCGACAATCTGACCGCCAATCTGGGCTTCTCGGTGACGGACTCCGAGTTCGACGACGCCAAGATCCAGTCGTTCGCCGACTTCCCCAGCTATGGTCCCGACGGCGACGTGTCCGGCAACGAGTTATTGCGTCAGTCCGCGGTTCAGGGCAACCTGACGCTGAATTACCGGCGCGCATTTCGGAACGACCTGGAGTGGTACGTGCGCACCGATGTCCTTTATACGGGCAAGCAATGGGTCGGCGCGGTCAACCAGGCGGAAGTCCCCGCCCATACCTACGTTAACCTCAAGATCGGATTTGACGCCGAGCGTTACTCGGTGGAACTGTGGTCGGACAATCTGCTGGACGACGACAAGCCGATAGCGGCGTTCCGCGACGTGTGGTTTTCGAACGCCTTGCCGGGCGGCGGGGCCGGCGGTTTCTTCGACACCTTCTTCCCGTGGCGGCTGACGGTTTCGCATCCGCGCCGCCGCCAGGTGGGCGCGACGCTGAGGGTCAATTTCTAAAGGATTTCGTCCAGCCGAAATTCTTCCGGATAGCCCAGGTTGTTGGCTATTTCGATCGCGCGCGTGTATTCGACGACTGCCAGGGCCCGCAGGACTCGCAGCGAATCCAGTTCATCCTCGATCCTTCCGATCTCCCTGCGCCTGTCCTCGATGTTTCCCGCCGGTTTCTTTTCTTCCGTGTCGCTCTCATCGTCCGGCGACTCAAGCTTCCTGATCTCATCCTCAAGGGAGTCGATCCTGGCTTTTGCCGAATCCATTTGCCCGCGGACGGAACGGATGTTCTCGATGGCGTCGTACACGGATTGCCCGGCCCGATAGCCGGTCAGAAACGCCGGTTCCGAACTCGCCGGACACACGCGCTGGTAGCCGACCCCGTTTCTTCCCTCCCAGTAACCGCTGTCCTGGGTGCAATAGACGTTCAGGCCCGCCTCGCGGCCTGCCATGTATTCGTCGCGGTCCGGCGTAATTCCGTATTTGATGCAGGCGTCGTAGTGCCTGGCCAGTTGCGTTTGGCGCTTGCCCTCCAGTCCGTCGTTGCGCCCGACCTCGCGCCAGTCCGCGTTGATGCACTCCGACTCCGACATCGTCGCGCAGCCGCCGGCGATCGACGCCGCCAGCAGCAGACCGGCGATCCGCCAGCCTTCTCTGAAGTTCGTCTTGCGCAGCATGGACACATGCTACCCGAATCCAATGCCGGTACGCTCCGCCGCGGGGTTGCCACTGTCGTTGCATATGGCGCCATCTGGGGCTATCATGCGCGCTTCTTCTGCCAAATATATCTTTATGGCGTCCATTCTTCTGCTTAACGGACCTAACCTCAATTTATTGGGGCAGCGCGAACCCGAGGTGTACGGACGGGACACGCTGGCCGACATCGAGCAGCGCTGCCGCGACGAGGCTGAAACTCTGGGCCACGAGCTTGCCTGCCGCCAAAGCAACAGCGAGGGCGGGATGGTGGACTGGCTGCAGCAGAATGCGCCGGGCTCGCGGTATCTGATCATTAACCCGGGCGCCTACGGCCACACGAGCATCGCGCTGCGCGACGCATTGCTGGGACTGGCGCTGCCGTTCGTGGAAGTGCATCTGTCGAATGTGCACGCCCGCGAGGAGTTTCGCCGCTCGTCCATGCTGACGGACATCGCCGTGGGCTGCATCAGCGGCCTGGGGGCACAGGGTTACCTGCTCGCGATTCAGTTCGTCGCGGAGCAATTGCGGGAAAACCCGTAAGGGGGTTCGGATGGACCTGAGGAAAATCAAGACGCTGATTCAACTCCTGCAGGAGTCGGAACTGGCGGAGATCGAAATAAGGGACGGCGAGGAGTCGGTCCGTCTCAGCCGCGCCAGCACGGTCACGGCCGCTCCCGCCGCTCCCGCCGTGGCCGTCGCAGCCGCCCCGCCGGCGGCTCCCGAGCCGGAGCCTGCGCCGGAGCCGGCCCCTCCGGCGCAGCCGGAAGGGGAACAGGTAATCTCGCCGATGGTCGGCACGTTCTACGCGGCGCCGTCCCCCACCTCGCCGGCGTTCGTCAAAGTGGGCGACCGGGTCAATGCCGGTGACGTGCTTTGCGTGATCGAGGCCATGAAGACGATGAACCACATCGAGAGCGAGTATTCGGGCGAAGTGGCCGCCGTGCTGGTGGAAAACTCGGAGCCGGTGGAGTACGGCCAGCCCCTTTTCATTATCCGAACCTAGTGCCGTATATAGCCTCCCGTTCGGCGGCCCGTAGTGTTTGACAAGGTCCTCATAGCCAACCGCGGCGAGATCGCGCTGCGCATACTGCGCGCCTGCCACGAACTCGGCATCCAGGTCGTGGCCGTGCATTCCAGCGCCGATACCGAACTCAAGCACGTCCGGTTGGCCGACGAGTCCGTTTGCATCGGCCCGCCTCCCTCACCACAGAGCTATCTCAACATTCCCTCGATCATTGCCGCCGCCGAGGTGACCGGCGCGGACGCCATCCATCCCGGCTACGGTTTCCTGTCCGAAAACGCGGACTTCGCCGAGCGCGTCGAGACCTCGGGGTTCGTCTTCATCGGACCTCCGGCCAGCGCCATCCAGACCATGGGCGACAAGGTGCGGGCCATTCAGACCATGAAGGCCGCGGGGGTTCCGACGGTGCCCGGGTCGGAAGGCGTGCTCGGTGACGACATGGACGAAATCGTCCGGCTGGCCGAGGACATCGGGCTGCCGGTGATCGTCAAGGCCGTGGGCGGGGGCGGTGGCCGCGGGATGCGCGTGGCTCACCTGAGCACCGAACTGCCCGGCCTCATTCCCCTGACCCGCGGCGAGGCGGAAGCCGCTTTCGGCGATCCGCGCTTGTACATGGAAAAGTTCCTGACCCATCCGCGCCACGTCGAGATCCAGGTGCTGGCCGACGCGCACGGCAACGCGATCCACCTGGGCGAACGCGACTGCTCAATGCAACGCCGCCATCAGAAAGTCGTCGAGGAAGCGCCCGCCCCCGGCATCACGGACGAGGAACGCGAGCGCATAGGCCGCCTGTGCACCAACGCCTGTCTGGAGATGGGATACCGGGGGGCCGGGACTTTCGAGTTCCTGTACCAGGACGGCGAGTTCTATTTCATCGAGATGAACACGCGCCTGCAGGTGGAGCACCCGGTAACGGAAATGATTACCGGCCTGGACATCGTCCGGGAGCAGTTGCGGGTCGCGGCCGGCGAGCCGCTCGGCTTTCGTCAGGAGGACGTCACGTTCAGAGGGCACGCCATCGAGTGCCGCATCAACGCGGAACATCCCGAGACCTTCGCCCCGTCGCCCGGCGAGGTCGCTCTCTGGCACGCGCCCGGCGGACCCGGCGTGCGCGTGGACAGCCACCTGTATACCGGCTACACCGTACCGCCCTTCTACGATTCGCTGGTGGGCAAGCTGATTGCCTGGGGCGGAAGCCGCAACGCCGCCATCGCGCGCATGCGACTGGCGCTGGATGAAATCGTGACCGAGGGCCTGGTGACGAACGTTCCCCTGCATCAATTAATCCTCGCAAGCGAGGGCTTTACGGGCGGTGGCGCGGACATCCATTTCCTTGAGAACTGGCTTCAGTCCGGGGCCGTTTCGGAGGCCCCCACGGGGTCCTGATCCGGCGTGCTATAGTTTCGGCCCGCTCTTCTTCGGGGCGGGTTCGGGGCGACCATACAAACGCATGAGGGGGAGTTGGTTTGACCGCCAACCAGGGGGTAGACAAGGCGCGCCGCGCGGCGCATCTTTCCGGACAGCCGGCCACTACAAACGGATCACGCACGCTTCGGGAATTGACCGGGGAAGCGGTACGCGACTATTGCCGGACGCTGGACGGCCACTGGCCTACGGGCCTCTACGACATGGTGGTTGCCGAGGTTGAATCGGCCCTGCTGGAAAGCGTGATGGACTATGCCGGCGGCAACCAGACCCGGGCCGCCCGAATGCTCGGAATCGACCGCGGCACGCTTCGCACCAAGCTGCGCCGCCACAGTCTCTGAATACGGCCCCACAGGGCCCGCAGCAAAGCAAGAAAGCACTAATGCGGCCCAGGGCGCTGTTCAGCGTTTCGGACAAGACCGGCGCGAGCGATTTCGCGGTCCGGCTTGCCGGCGCAGGATGGGACCTCGTAGCCTCCGGCGGCACCGCGAAGCTGTTGCGCGAAGCGGGTCTGAAGGTCGAGGAAGTCGCGTCCGTAACCGGTTCTCCGGAAATGCTGGGCGGGCGCGTCAAGACCCTGCATCCGGCAATTCACGGCGCCCTGCTGTGCCGGCCGGAACAGGACGCCGAGGACATCGCCCGGCACGGCATACGGCCGATCGCCCTGGCCGTGATCAATCTGTATCCGTTCGTGGAGGCCGCGTCCCGTGCCGGCGCCGAACGCGCGGAGGTCGTCGAGCAGATCGACGTGGGCGGCCCGGCCATGATCCGGGCGGCGGCCAAGAACCATGAGCGCGTCGGCGTCGTGGTGGACCCGTCGGACTACGATGCGGTGGCCTCGGAGATCGAAGCCGCCGGCGTACTCGGCGAGGACACGCGCCGCCGCCTGGCGGTCAAGGCCTTCGACCACACGGCCCGCTACGATCGGGCGATCTGCGGCTGGCTGGAAGGCCCCGCCGGCGTGTCCGGCGAGACGCTGCCGGAACGGCTGTCCGTGGAACTGGTAAAGCAAGCCGACCTGCGCTACGGCGAGAACCCCCATCAGCAGGCTGCCGTGTACGCGCCTTCAAGCGCACCGGGCGCCGGCGGTCTGCGTCTGCTCGGCGGCAAGCCCCTTTCCTACAACAACCTGGCCGACGCGGACCTGGCGCGCCAATGTGCGTCGGCCCTGCCCGATTACGCCTGCGCCATCATCAAGCACGCTACGCCCTGCGGGGTGGCCGTGAGCGGCAGTGCAAGCGACGCCTATCAACGCGCGTTCGCTGCCGACCCCGAATCGGCATTCGGAGGCGTCATCGCCTTCAACTGCGCGGTGGACGAGGACACCGCCCGGGCAGTGTCCGGGCAGTTTGCCGAAGTCGTGATCGCCCCGGAGTTTTCGCCCGGCGGCCTTGAGGTCTTGAAGAAGCGCGGGAATTTGCGCATCGTCGAGCAGGGCACGGCATCTTCCGGCCCGGACGGCGACCTGCCGGGCCTCAAGGTGCTGGACGGCGCCGTTCTGGCGCAGACCTTCGATAGCGCCGCAGCGGAGCGCCACGAAGTCGTAAGCCGGCGCGCGCCCACCGACGAAGAACTGCGCGACGCTGGGTTTGCCTGGACCGTGGCCCGCTTCGTGTCGTCCAACGCCGTGGTTTACGCGCGTGACGGACAGACGCTCGGTATCGGTGGTGGGCAGACCAGTCGCGTGATGAGCGCCCGCATCGCCGCCTGGCGGGCGGCGGACTGCGGCTTCAGCCTGAAGGGGGCGGCGATGGCGTCCGATGGATTTCTGCCGTTCGCCGATGGGCTCGAGGCGGCCGCCGACGAGGGAATCGGCGTCGTCATTCAACCCGGCGGTTCCATTCGTGACAAGGAAGTCATCTCCGCCGCCGATGAGCGGGGCGTGGCCATGCTGTTCACCGGCGTGCGCCACTTCCGCCACTGATGCGAGTCCTCGTTACCGGCTCCGGCGGCCGCGAACACGCGCTGGCCTGGAAACTGGCGCAATCCGATCGCATCAGCGAAGTCCTGGTCGCGCCCGGCAACGCGGGAACTGCCCGCGAGCCCGGCGTGTGCAACGTGCCGCTGGAGGCGGACGAGAACGCACGCCTGGTGGCGTTCGCCATTACGGAAGACGTGGAGTTGGTAATACCCGGCCCGGAGGCGCCGCTGGTCGCGGGTCTGGTCGATCAGATGGAGAGGGCCGGGATGCCCTGTTTCGGCCCTACGGCGGCCGCGGCCCGGCTCGAGGGTTCGAAGGTGTTTTCCAAGGAGGTGCTGGATGCCGCCGGCGCGCCCACCGCGGGCTATCGCGAATTCACCGGGCTTGAGGCGGCGTTGCGGCATGTCGAGGAAAGGCCGGCGCCGATGGTGGTGAAGGCGGACGGCCTGGCGGCCGGCAAGGGCGTAATCGTGGCCGAGACCAGGCAGCAGGCGTGCGCCGCCCTCACCGAAATGCTGGAGGCGGAAGCCTTCGGCGATGCCGGCCGACGGGTCCTGGTGGAAGACTTCCTCGAAGGCGAAGAGGCGAGCTTCATCGCCCTCGTGGACGGCGAACATGTGTTGCCGCTGGCGTCGTCGCAGGACCACAAGGCCCGCGACGACGGCGACCGCGGACCGAACACCGGCGGCATGGGCGCCTATTCGCCCGCGCCGGTGCTCGACCCGGATGTGCAGGCACGTGTTATGAACGAAGTCATGCACCCGGTGGTGCGCGTGATGCGGGACAACGGCACTCCTTTCAAGGGCGTTCTGTATGCGGGCTTGATGATTTCGCCTGACGGCGCTCCGCGCGTTCTGGAGTTCAACGTGCGCTTCGGCGACCCGGAATGCCAGCCGCTGATGATGCGCATGCGCACGGACCTGCTCGACCTGATCGAGGCGACGCGTGAAGGGCGGCTGGACAAGGTCCGTATGAGCTGGGACCCGCGCAGCGCGCTGGGCGTGGTCATGGCGTCCGGCGGCTACCCCGGCAGCTATGCCAAGGGCCACGAGATTTCCGGCCTGGACACGGCGGACAACTCGTCCGTAAAGGTGTTTCACGCCGGCACGGCCATGAAGGACGGCAAGGTCGCGACTGCCGGCGGCCGCGTGCTGTGCGTTACCGCGCTGGGCGATTCCCTGCCTGAAGCGCGCGACCGGGCCTACCAGGCGGTGTCGGACATTTCCTTCGAAGGCGCCTTCCACCGCTCCGACATCGGCGCCCGCGCCCTGGCGCGTCTGCCCTCGGAAAGCGCATGACCTGGTGCATCGGCATCATCGGAACCGGCACCGCGCCGACCGGGACCAATGTCCCGCCCGCGCCCATCAGGGAAATCGCCGCGGACGGCTTCGCGCCCGAGCTGATCGAGCCGCGCCTGCGCACCTTCCCGATGACGCCGTACGACCGGGGCCTTACGGCGCTGGCCTACCTCGACTGCGCGCTGGAAGCGGAAAAGGCCGGTTTCGACGCCGTGTTCATCAATACCGTGGGCGACTACGGCATCGACGAGATGAAATCGGCAACCGGCATGGTGGTCGTCGGGGCGGGCGAAGCGACCATGGCCATGTGCGTGAACACCGGCCGCCGTTTCTCCATTGTCACAATCTGGCCACCGAAACTGAACTTCATTCAGCAGGAGCGGCTGAGCAGTTGCGGAATGCAGGACCGTTGCGCGTCCATCCGCAACGTGCAGGAGGATCGTGAAGTCGAAGGAGTCGCACAGGCCGCCGCTACCACTGCGAACCTGAAGGATCGGAACGAATCGCTGAAGAGACGCATCGTCGACGCCATCAACGCGGCGGTATCCGAAGACGGCGCCGACACCATCATGCTCGGCTGCACCTGCATGGCGCCCGTCGGTCCCGACGTCGCGGCGCAGGTGAACGTGCCCGTCTTCGAGTCCATGCGCACCGGCTACAAGACCGCCGAAGCGCTGCTCACGCTGGGCGTGCGCCACAGTGACGCCGCCTACCCCAAACCCAACCCCGACAACCTCAGCGCCGTGGGCGCGCTGGTCGCCGGCCAGGGCAACATGGACCTGGGCGGCGACTGCGAAGTCTGCGTGATCGACCCCGAGTCAGACAAACCCTGACGGGCGATCAGCATCGTTACCCAGTGGGGCTAGAAGTTGTAGGCCAGGCGTATGCCGTAGCTCCTCGGTATGGGAGCGGAGACACGGACTTCGTTCTTGTTCGGACCGCGAATGAAGGTGAACAGGTCAACGCCGAGGGAGCCCTGTATGAATTCATCGTGGTCCAGCGCGTTCTCGACGAATGCCTCGACCGAAAGGCTCGAACCGCGCACGCCGATACGAATATTCACGTTGTCGTAGGGCGACGTTTTCGCGATATTGGAAAAGTCCGTGTAGCGGCTTCCCTGGTGCGCCCAGTCCACCCGTCCGTACCAGTCCCAGTCGCCCATCAGATTGTCTTCGTACTGACCTGAAACGGCCCAGGTGACCCGCGGCGCGCTGGGCAGTTCATTCCCCACCACGCCGTCGAAGCTGCCGTAGACCAGGTTGCAGTCGCCGCAAACGAAGGACTTGACCTCGGTATCGTTCAGGCCGTATGAGGCTGCCAGCGTCAGGTTCTCGGTGGCCTGAAACTGGCCCTCGAACTCGATGCCCCTGAGTTCGGCCGTACCGTTGTTCAGGACGATGTTGATCAGGTTGGCTACGCCGTCGGCAACCACGGGGATGCTGTTGCCGACCTGCCCGTTCAGCCATTCATCGTAGTAGAGCGCCAGCGTGGTCCGGGCACGGCCGTCCAGCCAGGTGGCTTTCCAGCCGATCTCGTAGTTGTCGAGCTTCTCCTCGAGAATATTGATTCCGGCTGTGGGCGCCACGGCCCTGAGCGCGTCCAGCACGGCCGGGCTTGCACTGGCCAGCACGGCGTTGAAGCGTCCCGGGCGAAAACCGCGCGAGTACAGCACGTAAACGGTCGAGTTGTCGGCGTACTTGTAATCCAGCGATATGCGCGGAGCAAAGCTCTTGAATGTCCCGCTGAATACCAGCGGCGATTCGGGTGGCAGCTGATTCACGCCAATCAGCGTATTCTCGGAGATCTTGTCCCATTGGTAGCGGGCTTCCGCGCTCAGGGTCAGCTTCGGCGTGATGTCGTAATAAGCGGCGCCGAACACGGCAGGCGTTTCCACCTCGCGTTCCACGATGGCCGATGTGAAGAACGGCCCGACGATCAGGTTGCCGTACACCGACTGGCCCGGGGAATAAGCGTCAAAGTAATTGAAACCCGCGACCCAGCGGAAGCGCCTGTCCTGAGGCGACGTGACGCGGAACTCCTGGCTCCAGTCCTCCTGCTCGGCCTGTATCGCCAGCGTGGTGTTCCAGTCCGGACGGACGTCCGTGCGGCCGAACACACCGATGAACAGCGGGGCAAATGGGTTGGGCCGCGAGCGGCCGTCGCGGTAGTTCAGGTCGATGACGTTCTGGTTCTTGTCGGTGTGGATTGCCGACAGCGAGGTGAACGAATAGCCCGACGAATGCTCGAAGTCGATGCGCAGGCTGGTCTGGAAGGCCTCGCGCTTGAGTCCCGGCGCCCGATGGAAGTCGGGATCGAACACCAGCCAGTTGGGATTGGGATCGAACAGGGTCTTCTCGAGGATCGGATCGATCACCGTGTCGGCGGAAAAGATCGCCGGGTCCACCTCGCCCATGCTCGGCAGTTCGCCGCAAACATAGCCGAACGCGGCGCGCGAACCTTCCTGCACGCCCGGGCGAAGCGGCGCGCTCAACGGATCGCAGCTGCCGTCGATATTGCCGCGCCCATTGAATTGATCCTGCTTGAGCGCGAATTGCGTGGCGGACCAGTCCTCGTCCACGAAGAAATTGACGAACAGCTTTGCCTTCAGCGAGTCGGTGGGCGTGAAAACGATCGAGGTGGAAATGGAATTGGTGGTGCGTTCGCCCAGTTCATCGGACGGATCGGCGTAGTTGTCGATGTATCCTCCCTGACGCCAGTGCCGGCCGCTGACCCGCATCGACAGCTTGTCTTCGACGAGTGGGCCCTCAAACATGATGTGCTGTTCGTTGGATCCGAAACTTGAAAAATCGGTGGAGATCCGGCCGCCGAATTCATCGCCCGGTTCCTTCATCACGAAATTCAGCGCGCCGACGAAGGTGGAGCGGCCGAAATATGCGCTCTGCGGGCCTTTCAGGATCTCGACGCGCTCGGTGTCGACAATGCTGGGCGAGTAGCCGCCGACCACCGGGGCGCCGTCGATGAACAGCAGGCCGCCGGCGTTGATGCCCACATTAATGTTCAGGTACAGGCCCCGGAAAACCAGGGCATTGGACGAACGGTCGTTGCGTCCCGACCCGCCCTGCTGGTTGGTGAAGCTGAAGCTGGGCGTATACAACTGAATGTCGGTCAGCTCCGCCATGTCGATGGATTCCAGTTCCTCGGCGGAGAAAGCCGTAATGGCCAGCGGCACTTCCATCAGGTTCTCTTCGACCTTTCGGGCGGTCACCACGATTTCTTCCAGCGCAAGTTCCTGTGCGCTTGCCGGTGTGCCCGAGAGCACGAACAACGGGATAGCCGCGGCGATGGCCGCAAACGGAATACGTCTCATCTTCAGTCCCCTCCAAACAGCGCAGCCCCGAGAAGAGCCGCAAGCGAAGGCCTCATGGCGAGGCCTGGTCCAGCGCCGAAAGCATAACCGACCCCCCACCGCAGGAAAAAGCGAGGTGCTACCCTAGCCAATGAAGATGAGTGCCAGACTGTCGAAGAATCCGATCACCCGGCGCGCGTTCAATTCGGCCGTTGGTCTGGCATCGCTGGCCGTGGCCGCCCCGTTCGTTCATACCCGCCGCGCCAGGGCCCGGGAATCGGCCGACGTCGTCATCATAGGGGCCGGCCTGTCCGGGCTGAACGCTGCCTGGATACTCAGCGAGGCCGGCGCAGATGTTCTCGTGCTCGAAGGTAGCAACCGTATCGGCGGCCGTGTGTGGTCGGCCGATGAAAAATGGGTAACGAACGCGGGAGAGGTCCCGATCGAGCTTGGGGCATCGCAAGTGGGTCCTTCCTATGCGCGCGTCCTCTACGCGATTGATCGTCTCAAGCTCCCGACCCTGGACGAGGATCGGACGGTATTGCCGTTCGCCTATCACCTCGACGGTACGCTCATCAAGGGGTCGGAGTGGTCCGATTCTCCTCACAACAGGACGGTCGGCGACGAACGCGAAATCCCCGCTGTTCAGTTCGCCTCGGCCATGCTGGCCCGGCTCAATCCGCTGACCGAACTGGACGACTGGCTGGACCCGCGATTCAGGGACCATGACGTTTCCGTTCACGACCTGCTTGCGCGCCACGGGGTGTCGGAAGACGGCATCCGGCTGGCGGGGCACCAGTCCGACCTTCATGGCGTTTCCGCACTGCGCCTGTTCCAGGAGCAGATCCGCGGTTCGTTCGAGGAAAGGTTTGCCGGCGCACTCGGCGAGGACGGTCAACCCCTTGAACACTGGCCGAAGAACCTTTTCGGCGGGACTGTCGCCCTGCCTCTGGCCATCGCCGCACAGTTGCCGCGGGAGGTACGGCTGGGGCAGCAGGCCACGGCGATCGAAGTCGAGCCGGACGCGGTGAGCGTGCGCACGCTGGACGGCGGCCGGTACCGCGCCAGGTTCGCCGTTGCGGCAACGCCGTTCACGGTATTGCGCGATGTTTCCATCTGGCCGCGCCCACCCGGACCGCAGTTCCAGGCCATTCAGCGGCTCAATTACGCCGAAACCACACGCGCGTTCTGCCGGATCAGGGAGCCTTTCTGGCAGGAGGACGGCTTCGAGCCTTCTCTGTTCTCCGACGGCGCCGTGCGGATGTTCTGGACGATCGACAATCACACCGGCGATGGGGAGCACCGGGGGATGTTCGTGCTGACCAACACCGCGGGCAAGCAGGTCGCCGCGCGCCCGCCGGAAAGCGCCGTTCGCTTCCTGATCGACGAGATGGAGCGGATCAGGCCCGCGTCGCGCGGCCAGATCGAGATCCTTCGCTACCACTCCTGGGAACGCCAGCCGCTGCAACGCGGCTGCAGCCCGATGTTCGCCCCCGGCCAGGTCACGGCGTTCGCGAACGAGATGATCCTGCCGCACGGCCGCCTGCACTTTGCCGGCGAACATACCCGGAGGCTGGATTACGGAATGGAAGCGGCCATGGAAGCGGGTGAACGGGCGGCCCTCGAGATCCTCGATCGGATCTAGTGCGGCATCCGGCGCGCTTGTTGCCGGATAATTGGCGTCATGAGTGCGGGGGGCCAGGCATGATCGGCGTTTCCGGCTGCCGGATGTTCGCGGTCTTGTGGACCGTGGTTGCGCTTCTTGCGACGTCGTCGGCGTTTGCGCAAGATCCGGCGCCCTCCGGGCCCGGCGAAACCGTGATAGAGGAGATCGTGGTGGTGGGTTCGCTGATCAAGCGGCGCGTCGTCTATGAAGGGCGCGCGCCGGTGCAGACGCTGGACGCGGAGTTGTTCGAGTCGACAGGCGCCTCCCAGGCGGTGGACATTCTCGGGAGCCTGACCGCCAACACCGGCTCGTACATCGCCACGCAGCAGAACTATCTGCAAGGCGTTGCGCAATTCAGCCTGCGCGGCGTGGGGCTGTCTTCCACGCTCACGCTGATCAATGGACGCAGGGCCGGGTTCGCGCCGGTTTCCAACGACGTCGGACAGAGCTTCTTCGATATCAACTCGCTGCCCGTGCTGCTGATCGAGCGCGTCGAGATACTCAGAGACGGCGCTTCCGCGACCTATGGCTCCCAGGCGGTGGCGGGTGTCGCCAACATCGTTACCCGCAAGGGCTTCACCGGGCTGGAGATCACCGGCGGTTATCGATCCGCCAGCAACACGGCGTACGACCTGGCTTTCGCTTCGGGTCTTGAGGCGCCACGAGGCCATGTGAGCCTTCACGGGGCCTGGCTCAGGCAGGACGAGAACTTTCGCACCGAGTTCGACTGGCTGATTCCCAGGACCGTCGATCCGGACGGTGATGGAGACATCGTGGAAGGATCGTTCGATTCGGGCCGGGGATCGCCCGGCAGCTTCCGGCGCGCCGTCGCCAACGTGGACGGCACCTATTCACCGTATCAGGTCGGTGGCCTCGACACGCGCCGGTTCCCCGACCCCGATTGCCGAGCCGGCGGAGGCTATCCGAGCGGTTCGCTGTGCCGGATGGATTTCTCCGATCAGCGAACAATGATCGCCGCCGAGCAGCGTGCCCAGTTCTTCGCCGACGCCGAGTTCGAGCTGACCGGCGGGGTCACGCTTTTCTCGGAAATCGGCCATTCGGTCAACGAGATAAAGGACCGCGTGGGCAACATGCTGCTGTTCCGGGGCAACGTCGAGCGTACCAACGAGTTCTTCGTGCCCGCCAACCACCCCTTCAACTTCTGGACCGACCCGGACAACGATGGCGTACTTGCCTATGTCCCGCCGTCGGACTGGAATCCCGAGGTACACGAGGCGGTGTCGCTCGGCTACTTCGGCCGGCCGCTGGGCGCGGAGGCGGCCGGCCAAAACTCCGGCGACGAATTGCGCAAGTTCGACAATCTCCGGGCGATGATCGGCCTCGATGCCGAACTGCCCGGCGGTTGGACGGGGCAAGGCTATATTGCGCGGGCGCAGACGGATTTGTCCGTGAGCTCGGAACGCCACTGGGTGGCCGACGAGTTTGCCCGGGTCGTGGCCGAGGGGCTGTGGAATCCTTTCGGCACGCGCCTGGTCGCGCCGGACCTGGTCACGCCCAAGACCGTGGCGGGCGACGGGCTGGCGCCGGCGCTGGCCGGCAGGCGCGCCGCGAACGATCCCGAGGTCCTGCAGCAGTTCCACAGCGTCAGGATGGAGACCGCGGAAAGCGTTCAGGAAGTGGCGGAGTTCGTGGCCTCCGGCGACCTGTTCGAGTGGCGCGGCCGGCCGGTATCGCTGGCCGCCGGCGCCCACTATCGCCACCTGCATTACTCGTATCAGCCCGACCCGCTGAACGCCTCCGGCGAAGGTCCGCGGGAGATTCGCGACTTTCCCCGGGACGCGGACCAGCATGTATGGGCGGTATTCGCCGAGAGCCTGATCTGGTTCGGCGACCGCGCCGAATTGCAGCTCGCCGCCCGTCATGAGCGCTACGATCAGGCCGGCAACACCACCGACCCGAAGATCGCCGCGCAGTTCTTCGCCAACGACTGGCTGTCGCTGCGCGCGTCCTGGGGCACGTCCTTTCAGGCGCCCAGCGTGTTCCAGGCAGCCGGCAACATCAGTTCGCGCACGCTTACCGATCCTTTCCGCTTCGACGGTCAGGGCGTCGGGCAATGCACGATCGGATCAGCGGGCGAAATCGTGAACCGCGGCGACAACTTCGCCCTCGCCACGGTGCTGCGCGGAGGGGGACTCAAGCCCCAGACTGCGCGGTCGGCCAACTTCGGCCTGCTGTTGCGGCCCCTGGACAATGTCGCCGTCAGCCTGGATTTCTGGACGCTGAACTACCGCAGCGTCATTGCCCAAAGGCGCAGTTTTCAGGCAATCGTGGACGACGACTGCCGCGACGACGGCCGGCCCAACGACCCCCGGGTGCAACGCGATTCCTCGGGGCAGCTCAGCGTGGTAACCACCGACTACGAGAACGTCGGGGCGGTCCGAAGCGGGGGCCTGGATGCCAACGCCTACTACGACCTTGAATCGTCCGCCGGGGATTTCCGCATCAGCGCCGACGCCACCCTGTTGACCCGATTCGACGTGAATTCCGCCGGCGAGGGCTTCGTCGATCAGCTGGGCAACCGCAACGATACGAACGGCTTCGCGCCCACGCCCGAGTTGCGGCTCAATCTCGGCCTCGCCTGGCGCAGCGGACCGCACGCGGCCGGCCTGATCGTGCGATACGTCGATTCCTACAAGAACGACGAAGTCGCGTCCCTGCCGAAAATTTCCTCGTGGACGACGCTGGACGTGAACTACAGCTTTGAACTGGACAGCCTGTTCGGCGGCGAGGCCACGTTCTTCGTGGGCGCCCGAAACCTCACCGACGAGGATCCGCCGCCGTTACCCAGCGGCCGCGAGGGCGTTCACCGCTACAACCTGCGTCCGGGTTACGACGGATTCGTGCACGACATCAAGGGTCGCACGCTCTATGTCCGCTTCCGTTATCGCCCCTGGGGCTGATCGCCCCGTTTTGGCCGGATCAGTCCGCTATCCATGCGAGGACCATGTCCCTGAGTGCAACGATTCCGATGACGTTGCGCTCCTGATCCACCACCAGCGCCCGGCGCAGTCCCAGGTTCGTCAGGTGACGGACCGCGTACCGGACCAGCATTGTGGCGGGGAGCGACACAACCGGTTTCGTCATTACTTCGTAGACATGAACGCGGTCCGGGGCGCGATTCCGGGCGATGACCTCGCGGGCGATACCCTGAATATCGATCAACCCGGCTTCGTCGTCCGCGTCGCGGCGATTGACGACCAGCGATGTAATCGAGTGGCTGCGCATCAGCGCGGCTGCGTCGGACACCGTGGCAAGCCCGTCGATGCTCCTGACATCGCCGATCATCACCTCGCTTACGCGAATATTGCGTTTGTCGGTGTTCATATTTCCTCCTCCACCTCTTTCATCAGTGCCGGCAACTGGGTGCTCATGCCGACCGCGTCCTCGATGGCGATCTGAAACGCGACGCCGGCGCCCGGGTCGGTTTCAAAGCGCCCGGCGTCGCGGATCCGTTCCAGTATTTCCCGGGCTCGTGCTTCCGCCACCAGGAACAGCAAAACGTCCCGCATGGCGGTAAGTTCAAGCCCGAGGAAAGTCTTTTCGGGCTTCAGGCCTTCCCCGCGCACACTGGTGATGACCGTCGCGCCCGTTGCGCCGGCTTCGCGCGCCGCATCGATGATGGCGGCGGTCTTGTCGTCCGGAACCAGGGCGACAATGAGCTTCATATACATCGCTTGATGCTCCTATTCTGTTTTTAGGCCGCGCAGGCGCGCGATGGCGGATACGGCCATCGAGTAGGCGAGCACGGACATGATGGGAAAAACGCTGGCGAACGCGATCAGGCCGAATCCGTCGATCAGGGCGCTTCGACCGGGTACCGAGGCGGCCAGTCCAAGCCCAAGCGCGGCCAGTACCGGTACCGTCACGGTGGATGTGGTGACGCCGCCGCTGTCATATGCCAGCGGGATGATGTTTCGGCCGGAACGAAAGGTCTGCACGATCACGACGGCGTAGGCGGCGATGATGTACCAGGGCAGGGGCGTGCCGGTCACGATCCGCAGGCAGCCCAGCGCCACGCCGACGGCCACTCCCACGGCCACGGCGACGCGCAGCCCGTTGGCGGCTATGGAGCCTCCGGAAACTTCCTCCGCCTTGAGTGAGACGGCGATCAGCGAAGGTTCCGCCACGGTTGTGGCGAACCCGATTGCCGCGGCGAACGCGTACACGATGAGGTAGTCGTCCCAGCGGACCACGGCGGACGCCGCGCCCTCGAGCGCGGCGGAAGTGAGTTGCACCGCCATGGTTTCCCCGATCGGGAAAAGCGCTTCCTGCAGGCCCACCAGAAACAGCGTGAGGCCCAGCAGAACAAACATGAAGCCCAGCGCGATCCGGCCCGGATTCGGCGGTCGCCGCCGCAACACCGCCGCCTGGAACAGAAACAGAATGGCGACGATGGGCGCCACGTCCAACAGCGTGCCCAGCCCGGTTTGCAGCAGCATCGTCACGAATTCCATTACAGCACCATGCCGTATGCGAGCACGAAGATCATCGGTGTGAGACTGGCGAACGCGATCAGGCCGAAACCGTCCAGCATCGGATCACGGCCCTTGATCGACGACGCCAGGCCCACGCCAAGCGCCGTGACCAGCGGCACCGTGATCGTGCTTGTGGTTACGCCGCCCGAGTCGTACGCCACGCCGATAATCTCATCGGGTGCGAACAGCGTCATGAGCGTGACCAGCGCATAGCCGCCGATGATCAGGTAGTGCAGCGGCCAGCCCTTGAGAATGCGTAGCACGCCCAGCACGATTGCGAGGCCCACGGAAAAGGCGACTACCATGCGCAGCTGAAAGGCGTAGGTGTTGCGCGCTTCCTCGCCGCCGGCGATTGCGCCCGCCTCGGCCGCTACCTCGGCAGCCTTGTCGCCCACTGCAATCAGGGCCGGTTCCGCCACCGTTGTCCCGAAACCGAGGCAGAAGGCAAAGGCCAGGAGCGCGGCCGCGCTGCCCTTGTGAGCGAACGCGCGGGCGATCGCTTCTCCCAATGGAAACAGCCCCAGCTCCAGCCCCTGAACGAAAAGCGCCAGCCCCAACACGACGCACACAAGACCCAGCGCCACGCCGGCCAGATCGGGGAACGGCTGCCGGATCACGGCGACCTGGAAGAAAGCGATCACGAGGATGATGGGCGCCAGGTCGCGCAACGCATCGGCGATTCGCCGCCAGAGTGCCGCAAGTGCCGTGCCAGTCGGACTCCTGAACCGCATCCTTCAACGCCGCCTTTTCGAAGCCCCGATCCTCGCAAACGCCCTGGTGGCGGCGCCGGCTGTGAGAGAACCGCTCAGCCCATCTTCATCGTTTCGAAGAAAGCCTTGTTGCGCTTGGTGTCGCGCATCTTGTCGATCAGGAATTCGGCGGCCGCAAGTTCGTCCATGGGATGCAGGAGTTTGCGCAGCACCCAGATCTTCTGAATCTCGTCGTCTGCCGTAATCAGGTCTTCGCGCCGCGTACCCGAGCGGTTGATGTTGATGGCGGGGAAGACGCGCTTCTCGGAAATCCGCCGGTCCAGGTGAATTTCGGAGTTGCCGGTGCCCTTGAACTCCTCGTAAATCACTTCGTCCATCTTCGAACCGGTGTCCACCAGCGCGGTGGCGAGGATGGTAAGGCTGCCGCCTTCCTCAATCTTGCGTGCTGCGCCGAAGAAGCGCTTGGGGCGCTGCAGGGCGGTGGCTTCGACGCCGCCGGACAGCACCCGGCCGGATGAAGGTGTGACCGTGTTGTAGGCGCGCGCCAGACGCGTGATCGAATCCAGCAGTATCACCACATCGCGCCGATGCTCGGCCAGCCGGCGGGCTTTATGCAGAACCATCTCCGCTACCTGCACATGCCGTGTGGCGGGCTCGTCGAAGGTGCTTGACACCACTTCGCCACGCACGGTGCGCTGCATTTCGGTCACTTCCTCGGGGCGCTCGTCGATCAGCAGCACGATGAGGAAAGTTTCCGGATAGTTGGCCGCGATGGACTGCGCGATGTTCTGCAGCAGCATCGTCTTTCCGGCCTTGGGCGGCGAGACGATCAGGCCGCGCTGTCCCTTGCCCACGGGAGCGGCCATATCGATGATGCGCGAAGTCAGGTCCTCGGTGCTGCCGTTTCCCTGTTCCAGCGTGTAGCGTTCCTGCGGGAACAGCGGCGTGAGGTTTTCGAAGAGCACCTTGCCCTGGGAATTTGCCGGCGCTTCGAAATTGATCTTGTGGACTTTCAGGAGCGCGAAGTAGCGTTCGTTATCCAGCGGCGGCCGCACCAATGCCGCCACGGTGTCGCCCGTACGCAAGTTGAATCGGCGGATCTGCCCCGGCGCCACATAGATGTCGTCCGGCCCCGCAAGGTATGACTCGTCGGCCGAACGCAGGAAGCCGAAGCCGTCCTGGAGAATTTCCAGAACGCCTTCGACGTAGATGGAGGCGCCCTCGTTGGCGTGGGCCTTGAGAACAGAGAAGATGATGTCCTGCTTGCGGGCCCGGGACAGGCTTTCCAGCCCCAGTTGGCGTCCCTGCTCCAGCACCTTGGCAACCGGCAGTTTCTTGAACTCGCCCAGCTTGAGCACATGGCCGAGCTGTTCCAGTTGCTCGTCGGTGATCGTTTCCTCGACCGTGAAGACGCCCACGTCATCGTGATGCCGCCCGTCTCGGCGCCGGCCTCGCGGCGCAGCGTTGGGGTTGCGGGGCCGCGGCCGTCGACCGCGCTGTCGTCCAGGATTTCCGGCGTAATTTCTCACAGTTTTTCTTCCAGCATCCTCGTGATCTGTTGCCGCGGCTGCGCTCCGACAACCTGCATTTCCACCTGCCCGTTCTTGAACAGGATCAGCGTGGGAATGCTGCGGACGTTGTAGCGGAAGGCGGTCTGCTGGGCCTCATCGACGTTGAGTTTGACCACCTGCATTCGGCCTTCGTATTCGTCCGCAATCTGTTCCAGGACCGGCGCGATCATCTTGCAGGGACCGCACCACTCCGCCCAGAAATCAACCAGTACCGGCAATTCACTGTTCAGCACGTCGGCCTGGAAACTGTCTTCCGCTACCTGGGTAACGCTCATATCAGGGTCTCCTCAAGAGGCATGTAGAGAAGAAAAATAACGACGAAGCCCCTCGCCTCGCCTGAAAAAATCCTCGGCCCGCGTCGGTAATCTGCGAATGGTTCGAAAACGGCTGCGCCGGCTTG
This sequence comes from Gammaproteobacteria bacterium, assembly GCA_009838035.1. Classification (NCBI taxonomy): domain Bacteria; kingdom Pseudomonadati; phylum Pseudomonadota; class Gammaproteobacteria; species Gammaproteobacteria bacterium. The sequence goes on along the minus strand of VXSK01000006.1, from coordinate 11,451 downwards.
GAAAGGCCACGCGCCCCCGAACGATCTCGGGCGTGGCGGTCATTCTACATGAAAACTTGCTCGCCGGGTTGGCGCCGCATGGGGCTGGGCACTAGTGTGCCGTCCCGCAGGCGCACTAGAATACGCAGCGTCGAAAAAGTCCGCACATTGTCCGAAGAAACCGTTTATTTCGAATCGCTGGAGCTTCCGCCGGCCTTGCGCGCCGGCATAAAGCGCGCCGGCTTCGAAACGCTGACACCGATACAGGCCAAAACCCTGCCGTTGCTGATGGCCGGTCGGGACGTGGCCGGACAGGCCCAGACCGGCACCGGCAAGACGGCCGCGTTTCTGCTGGCGCTGTTCGACCGGCTGCTCGGAAATCCCTCGCCGAAGCGGAGCAAGACTTCCGCCCCGCGCGCGGTCGTGCTGGCGCCGACACGCGAACTGGCGCAACAGATAGAGCGTGACGCGATTCTGCTCGGAGGCGCCACGGGGTTGAGCATGATGGTCGTGTACGGCGGGGCGGCGTACAAGTCGCAGCGCGAACGCCTGGGCCGCGGCGTGGACGTGCTGATCGGCACGCCCGGGCGGCTGCTGGATTACTACCGGCAAGGCGTTTTTTCCCTGCATGCCGTGGAAGTGATCGTGATCGACGAGGCGGACCGTATGTACGACCTCGGGTTCATACGCGATATCCGCTACGTGATGCGCCGCCTGCCGCCGCGCGAAAAGCGCCTGAGCATGCTGTTTTCCGCCACCCTGGGATACCTGGTGCTGGAGCTGGCGACACAACACCTGAACCACCCGGAAATCGTGCGGATCGAGCCGGACAAGAAGGTGGTCGATGAAGTGGAGCAATGGCTTTACTATCCGTCCAGCGAGGAGAAGGCGCCGCTTCTGGCTGCGCTGCTGTCGCGCAAGGAGGTGGAGCGCAGCATGGTCTTCGTGAATACGCGCAGGGAGGCCGACCACCTGTCCCGCTGGCTGGACAATTGGGCCGGCACCGCGCAGGCGATTTCCGGCGACGTGCCGCAGACGAAGCGCATGCGCATGCTCAAGCGCTTTCACGACGGCGAGCTACCGGTGCTGGTCGCCACCGACGTCGCATCCCGGGGCCTGCATGTCCCCGACGTCAGCCACGTCTTCAATTACGACCTGCCGCAGAACCCCGAGGACTATGTGCATCGCATCGGGCGCACGGCGCGGGCGGGCGAGATGGGCCACGCGGTGAGTTTTGCGTGCGAGCACTACGCCTATTCGCTGCCGGAAATCGAGACCTTTATCGGCCACTCGATTGAGCGCATGCCGATCGACCAGGACATGCTGGCGCCGTACATGCAGGCGCCGCCTACAAGGGCATACCGCCGCAAGACCCGGCGCACGGGCGGCCGCGGCCGCCGCCGCTAGGCCAATCATGAATTCCACGCCAGCGCCGGACCTGGCCGGCCTGATCGAGCCTGTCACCGGACTGGCTTGCGAAGCCGGCCGGCGCATCCTCAAGCTGTTCCGGTCGGATGTACTGGGCGTGGACTACAAGCTGGACCGCACGCCGGTCACCGAAGCCGACCACGCCGCGCACGATCACATCGTTGCCGGTCTCGAGCGCCTGACGCCGGGGATTCCGGTACTGTCGGAGGAGTCCGGCGCGGAACAGCATGCCAGGGAGCGCTCAGGATGGGACTGGCATTGGCTGGTCGATCCGCTGGACGGCACCCGCGAGTTCATTCGCGGCGGCGAGGAATTCACCGTGAACATTGCGCTGATTCGCGGCGAAGCGCCGGTACTCGGGGTGGTGGACGCTCCGGCCAAGGGGATCGCGTTCTTCGGTCATGAGGGCGGCGGCGCACATTCCTGCACGGCGGATTCCGATACTCCGGCGCCGATTTCCGTCCGGCGGCCGCCCGCGGATCCATTGCGCGTGCTTGCCAGCCGCTCGCATGCCGGCTCGGCACTGGAGCTTTACATCGGCGCGCTGGGGTTAACGCACCGGCGGGCCATCTCCAGTTCGCTGAAGTTCTGCCTGATCGCGCGCGGGGACGCGGACGTGTATCCGCGCATGTGGCCCATTTCGGAGTGGGATACGGCCGCCGGGCAGGCCGTGCTCGAATGCGCCGGCGGCGCCGTATTCGATTTGCAGGGCAGGCGGCTGCGTTACGGCAAGGATTCGATCCGCGTTCCGCCGTTCATCGCCTGCGGCGACCCGGCGCACGACTGGCTCGACTACCTCCCGTAGCCTTCACTCCCGGTCAATCGGCCCAGGCGAGGACGTCGGGGATGTAGCGTTCGGCTTCGGCGAGGTAGGCGGGCGTCAGTTCGTGAAATCCGTGGGTTTTGCGCCCGACTGCGTGCCAGACGGCGTGGCCCGCCTGTTCGGGCATCGCAAGAAAGCGTTGCCATGGCGCCAGGTATACGGAAGAAAAGACCGCCTCCACGCGGCTGGGTCCCGGGTCGTTCAGCGCCGGCACACTCACTACTGTCGTGCCGTATTCGGCCAGCGGTATCGGACGTTCCTCGGGATAGTCCCTCGAACCCACCATCAGCAGCTTGTCGCCGCTGCGCACCCAGCTCAGGTCCAGCGCCGCGGGATCGCCGCCGGCCGCCGGCCGTTCGGTAATACGTCCCTGTTCGTCCGGCTCCAGAATCATGTGCGAGCCGATCACGTTGGGTTCCACCTGGTTCATCTCGCCCGTAAACGGATTGCGGTATTCCTTGCCGTTGAGAATTTCGCCCGATTCGGGATCCTTGAAAACGGTCATCACCTTCGACCAGATTTCATAGCGGTTCTCGTCGAGGCGTTCCACGCGCTTGGTTTCGCAGCCCTCGGCGGCAAACAGCACGCGCGGATTCTCGTCCGGCGTCACCGCCACGTAAACGCCGCTCCACCACCAGGGCGAAACGCCACCGTTCAAATCCGCGCGCACCCGAACGAAATTGCGGAACAGGCTCTCGGGACTGGCGGCCCAGGCGTCGCTCAAGTCTTGAGAGGGAGTGTCCTCGTCCCCCGGAGTGCCGGGGGCGCAGGCCGCCGCCAGACCGCCAAGCGCAAGGGCCGACACTCCAAGCAGGTCCCGGCGGTTCAGTTCGTGGGTGGTTGCGGGCATGGGCGTTTCCTCTGTTTCGAAGGGGCCTTATAGTAGCGCGGCGCGAATGAGGTGCTTGATGCACGAACGGGCTCCATTCCATATCAAGGCGCTGCACGGGTTCACCGGATCAGTGGGAAACCTCGTGTTCGTGGTGTTCGAACTGTTCGTGCTGTTCTTCTACCAGCGCGTGGTGGGCCTTGACGGACGTCTCGTCGGGCTGGCCATCTTCATCAGCCTGGTCGTGGACGCCCTGACCGATCCCGTCATCGGTGACTGGTCCGACCGTCTGCGGGCCAGGTTCGGGCGCAGGCACACGATGATGTTCGGTTCGGTGCTGCCGATGGGACTGTTCTTTTTCCTGCAGTTCACCCCGCCGGCAGGCCTTTCGCAGCAGGGCCTGTTCCTGTGGCTGCTGGTCATGTCCGTCGGCGCGCGCGTGATGTTGACCTTCTTCGACGCTCCGGCGGCGGCGGTTACGGCCGAGGTGGCTGTCCGCCCGGCCGATCGGGCCGAAATGGGCATTTATCGCCAGGTGGCGGGACTGCTCGCCTACCTGGGGGTCCTCTACCTTGCCTTCAGCGTTTTCTTCAGCTCCACCGAAGCGTTTCCGGTCGGCCAGGAGAACCCCGCCGCCTACGCGCCGTTCGGCGCCGCTGCCGCCATCGCGCTGATGGTGTTCATGATCGTGGCATCGGCCGGTACCTACCGGCACATCCGGCGCTTTGAAAACAGCCTGCCACCGCCTTCCAGGACCCGGTTCGACTGGATGAAGACGCTTCGGTCCTGGAGCGAGCTGATCCTCCAGGTGCGCAATACGCGGGCGCTGTTCTGGGGTCTGCTGCTGGCCACGACCATGGGCTCCTGCTTCCGTTCGCTAAACCTGCATTTCGGCCCGTATCTCTGGGGGCTGACCACGGAGCAGATGCAGGCCTGGCAGCAGGCGGTGCCCTACGGGATGCTGGCCGCCGCCGTCGGCGCGCGGTTCATCGTTACGCGGACCGAGCCGAAATATCTCTATCTGACGGGCTATGCGATCCTGCTCACGTCCTATGTCGCGCCGCTGTTTCTGACCCTGCTGGGATTGCTGCCGGAATTCGGGAGCGGCGCGCTCGCGGGGGTCCTGTTCGGTTTTCAGTTGGCGGCCGGCCTCGGCGCGGGCCTGCTGATGATCTGTTCGCTGATCATGTTTGCCGAAACGACCGACGAGTACCGGTTCGTGCGCAACGTTTCGCGCACCGCGCTGATCCTGGGCCTGATCACCTTCGGCAACAAGCTCGCCAGCGGCCTGGGCAAGGTGGTTTCGGGCTGGATTCTTGAGTGGGTGGGCTTCCCGGACGTGAAGTCCGGCGTGGAGGTGACTCCCGGTGTAGCGAGTGACCTTGCGCTTTACGCCGGTGTATTCTGTGCGGTCGCTGGCCTGGCCGGTCTGGCGGTCCTGTCCACTTTCCGCCTGACGCGGGCCCGCCATGCCGAAATCGTCGCCGGCCTGCGCGAGCGGGACAGGATGATGCAGACCGAGGCGGCATCGGGTTAGCAGGCCATGCCGATACTCACACCGAAACAGGCCCGACGGGCCGCCGAACGCTTCGACGAGGCGGAACGGACACGGCGCCAGATGCGCCCGCTTACCTTCGATTATCCGGAGATGGACATGGTCGACGCGCACGCCGTGCAGGACGCCTGGGTTGCGATAAAACTCGCCCGCGGCGCCCGGATTCGCGGGCGCAAGATCGGGCTGACCTCGAAAACCATGCAACGCGCCATGAACATCGACGAGCCGGATTATGGAACGCTGCTGGACGATATGTTCTTCGACGACGGCGCCGGAATTGAAACGGCGAGCTTTCTCGATCCCCGCGTGGAAGTGGAAATCTGCTTCGTGTTGAATGACGCTCTGCAGGGCACGGAGGTGACCGTGGAACAGGTGCTGGACGCTACCGAAGCGGTCTATCCTTCGCTGGAATTGATCGCCGCGCGCAGCTACCGCGTGGATCCCGAAACCGGGAAGACCCGTACGGTGGTCGACACCATCGCCGACAACGCGGCCTCAGCCGGGGTCGTGCTGGGCAGCCGGGGATTCGATCCGCGCGAGCTGGATCTGCCCTGGTGCGGCGCCGCCCTGTACTGCAACGGAGAAGTGGAGGAAACCGGGCTGGCGGCGGCGGTCATGGGGCATCCGGCCAACGGCGTTTGCTGGCTGGCGCGCAGGTTCGCGGCCCACGGGATCAGTCTGAATAGCGGCGACGTGATTCTGAGCGGGTCATTCACCCGGCCGGTCGCCGCAAGCGCCGGTGACGATTTTCTGGCAGACTTCGGCCCGCTCGGGCGGATTGGCTGCCGATTTGTATAGAGCAGGACGATGAAATTACCGGAAAACCAATTCAAGCGTGCGCTGAGCGAGGACGGCGTGCAATTTGGCCTGTGGCTGGCCCTCGCGTCGCCGGTGGCCGCGGAACTGTGTGCGTGCGTCGGCTTCGACTGGCTGCTGATCGACGGCGAGCATGGAGCCGACGATTTTCGTTCGACATATTCGCAATTGCAGGCCATCGAGGGTACCGGCACGCCGGCAATCGTGAGGCTGGCGGACGACGATCCGGTCCGGATCAAGCGCTACCTGGACATGGGCGTGCAGTCCCTGCTGATACCCATGGTGGACACGGCGGAACAGGCGGAGAGGCTGGCGGCCGCCGTGCGCTATCCGCCGCGCGGCATCCGCGGCCTGGCCACCTCGATTACCCGCGCCTCGCGCTGGACTCAAATCGAGGATTACGCCCGCCACGCGGACGAGCAGATCTGCCTGATCGTGCAGGCGGAAACCGTGACCGCACTGGACAACCTGAAGGCCATCGCAGCGGTGGATGGCGTGGATTCGGTGTTCATCGGACCATCCGACCTTTCCGCATCCATGGGGTACCTGGGCCAGCCGGGTCATCCCGAGGTGCAGGCGGCCGTCGCCCAGGCGCTGCGCGACATCACGGCTCTGGGCAAGGCGCCGGGGACGCTGGCCGGGTCGCCTGAAGCGATCCGTACGCACGCGGAAAACGGAGCGAAATTTCTCGGGATCGGCAGCGACACGGCCCTGCTCGTGAAAGGGTCGCGGGAATTGCTTTCGTCAACTACCGGCTGAGAGGAAGGCACCGAAGAGGGCCCGAATTTCGTCGAGGGCTTCCGTCAGTGAATGCCCGGCATTCAGCAGATGCAGCCGCGCCTGGTTGGTACGGGCGAAGTCGATGCTCCACTCGATCGGCACGATGTCGTCCTGCCAGCCGTGCACGATGAACGCCGGTGCGGAAACGATTTCCCCCAGTTTCGGCCAGCCGGGAACGGCCAGCGCGGGCGCCATGAGGAACAGTCCGGCGGCGGGCTGTTGCTGTGCGGCGGCTACGGCCACGTAACCGCCCATGCTGCTGCCCACCAGCAGGATCTCATCGCTTGATTCGCGCATCCGCGCAACGAGTTTCGCGGCCCGTGCCGCAGGATCGGGCATTCCCCGGTAGTCGATCGAATCCGCTTCAAGGCCGGCGTCGCGGGCGTCCTGCGCCAGCGCCGTGATCTTGGTTCCCCACGGGCCGCTCTCCTGGCCGTGCGAAAACAGAACGACGCGGCGCTTGTTCACCCGCACTCGGCGGGCGTTTGGGGCAGGCGGTCCTGATCGAAGAACTCCCGCAGCATGGCGCCGGCAATCGTGGTGTGCGCATCCAGGAACCCATGCCCCCAGCCGGGCAGGTTCACCATCCCGCCATTTCTGATCAATTCGGGCGCGCGCAGGCTCTGTTTCCGGAGGTCGTCCTCGGGGTTCAGGACCAGCAGCGGGACCTTCAGGGCCGGCATTCTTTCCCACAGGGGATAGTTGAATGCGGCGCGATGACCCCACCAGTACTTGTCGCCGCCGCGCAGGGATTCGGTGAAGATGGCCGCGGACTTTTCAAGCGAATGGTGCTGCATGTGCCAACGGACGAATCCCTTCCAGCGCCTGACCAGGTGCGATCCGTCCTCCGCGATTGGCTTGGCGGCATATAGGTTTCTGTGGTCGTCGAGCTCCTCTTTGGTGAACAGCGGCGCCGAGATCATCACGACGTGACGCACCTGCTGCGGCCGCCGCAACCCCAGTTCGACAGCCGTCTTGGAGCCCGTGTGGTAGCCCACGAGGTCGATTTCCTCCAGACCCAACTGTTCCACGACCGCCTCCATGGCGTCGGCGTAGTCCTCGATCTCCGGCGGCTCGGACGGCGCGTCCGAAGCGCCGAAACCCGGCGTGTCGGGCGCCACGGCAATTCGGTCCCGTCCCAGTTCCTCAAGCAGGCTCTCGTAAACGAGGCCGGAATTCGGGCTCATGTGAAAGCACAGCACCGCACGCCCCGCGGCGCCCGCTTCGGGCTGGGCGACGCGCAGGTGCACTTGCCCGTGCGGTCCATCGACGTAGATCTTGCGAATCATCTCACCTCTCCATTCTTTCGCAGTTCGCGGAGCGGGCACTCAGCCCGACAAGACCAAAACACATCGCCTTCGCACGTAACGCGGATAGCCCGCGCTAAGGGGAATCCATCGGGGCTTCGCCGTCCACGACGCGCCTGGCCGGTCCGGCTATCAGCGCATCGGGTCCGCGAACGACCTCCCGGTCCTTGTCCGGATACGGCAGCTTCATGAGGAAATGCTGCAGGGCGGCGATACGGGCGCGTTTCTTGTCGTCGGACTTGATGACCGTCCAGGGCGCATCGGCTGTATCCGTGTAGAAGAACATCGCCTCCTTCGCTTCCGTGTAGTCCTCCCACTTGTCCAGCGATGCAAGATCGATCGGCGAGATCTTCCACTGTTTCAGAGGGTCGGTCCGGCGGCTGTCGAACCGGTGCGCCTGCTCCTCCTGGGAGACGGAAAAGTAGAACTTGAAAAGGTGAATGCCACTGTTCACCAGCATGCGCTCCAGGTTCGGACACTGGCGCATGAATTCGAGGTATTCCGCCCGGGTGCAGAAGCCCATCACCCGTTCCACGCCGGCGCGGTTGTACCAGGAACGGTCGAACAGCACGATCTCCCCTTCAGCCGGCAAATGCTGGATATAGCGCTGGAAGTACCATTGGCCGCGCTCCCGGTCGTTGGGTTTCTCCAGGGCCACGACACGTGCGCCGCGCGGATTCAGATGCTCCATGAAGCGCTTGATCGTCCCGCCCTTGCCGGCCGCGTCGCGTCCTTCGCACAGGACCAGCACCTTTGCGCCCGATTCCTTGATCCAGCGTTGGGCCTTGAGCAATTCGACCTGCAGCGACGCCTTGTGCCGCTCGTATTCCTTGCGCCGCATCTTGTCGGAATAGGGATAGACGCCCTCCTGGAATACGCGCTTGATGGCATCGGCGGAATGCCGAGCGTTCGGGAGGCCGAGGTTCCCCTGCGCCGCGCGTGCCTCTTCCTCAGCGGCGTCCGGCTGCTCCGGGCGCGGCTTCGCGCCTGTCCTGCGGGCGGCCTGATCGCGCCCGTTGCCTTTAACGCCGACCTCCCGGCTCATGACCTACCTCTGACGAGAATGGTCGCCCGATTATAGAAGACCGGGCACCACAAGCCCGCACCAACCCGCTGCAAGCCGCAAGGAGAGTGCACTCCTGGGATACGATTCAATATTGAGCGAATAGATCGTGAAGCAATGGAATTGAACGGGTTGACTACGAGGCTCCGGGCGCTGTTGCCGGGCGCGGCGCTGCTGGCTGTACACGCGTGGGCCCAGCCGAGCCTGGATGACTTCCGGTCCCCGGATGCTCCCTGCCATGACCGCAGCCGGCATCCGCAGACCGCGGTGGTCGATACCCACGTGCACTTCCGGCCGTTCGGCGGGCCTGCCGTTTCGTTTGAGGACATGGTTGCTTTTCTGGATCGATCGGGGGTTCGGTTCGCAAACGTATACGGTATCGGGCAGATGCTGCCGGTGGGCTCGCCGTGCACGTACTACCTCGATTGTCCGGGCGAACCGGTGCTGCCCACGCTCAAGAACGATTTCGCGAACGCGGCGAACTTCGTGTCGAACCGGCCGGAAAATGTGCACCTGACCATGTCCATGACCTTTCCCGATCTTGCGCGTCCCGAAACGGTGCTCGCCCGCATGGATCTGCTCGACCAGGAGTTTCCCGGCGTGTTCCGCTGGATGGGGGAGGTAAACCTGGTGAAGCAGGCGTTGTTTGCGAACGCGCACCGGGCGGTCCCGCTAGAAGCGATCGCCGCCTGGGAGCCCTTCATGAAGAGGCTGCGGGAACGGAACATTCCGTTTGCCGTCCATTCGGACCTGGGCCACGATGGCGAGCCCATGCAATATCTTCCCTGGATTGAGGAGGTACTCAGGCTGTATCCGGACAATCCGATCGTGTGGATGCACCTGGGCCTGTCGCGCGAACTGACCCGGATCGACCCGGATGTGCATCTTGGAGTGCTGCGCCGGCTGCTCGATCGCTATCCCGCGCTGATGGTGGACATTTCCTGGCGGGTCATCCACGACAACGTCTTTTCGCGGCCCGAACTACGGGCCGCCTATCTGCCGTTCATCGAAGAGTATTCCACCCGAATCCTCCCCGGTTCGGATTTTCTGGCTTCGGCGGACAAGAATTTCGATGTCTATTCGGAGGAGCTGCGCGTTACCAGCGATATCCTGGCCGACTTGGGCGACGAGGCATTCCGCAATATCGCGCTGGGCGAAAACTATTTCCGCCTCCTCGGGCTCGACTACAGCGCGCCCGAAATCTGCCCGGCCGGGCCGCCCGCGGGCTGAAGAACCGCACGCAAGCCTTGAACACCGTAACTGCCAACTTGCGATCGCGCGCGTGGTGGCTGGGTCTGGCGCTGGCCGTTGCTGTTGCGGTGCTGGCGGGCTACTCGGCCGAATGGATCGGCGTTTCGGTGTTTGGGCTGGCCAGGAGCCCGGTGAGCGCGATCATGCTGGCCATCATTCTCGGCATGATCCTCTCCAACTCGCTGAACCTGGCGCCGCTTGCCTCCGACGGGCTCAAGTTCTGTTCCACGACTGTTCTTCGCATCGGCATCGCCCTGCTCGGAATTCGCCTGAGTTTGCTGAGCGCCGGCAAGTTCACGCTGGTGGCCCTGCCCTTCGTGATCCTGGCGATAGCCGCCGGCATGACGGTAGTGGGTTATCTGGGCCGGCGACTGGAACTGTCGCGGCGTCTGGCAGGACTGATCGCAATCGGAACCAGCATCTGCGGCGCCAGCGCCATCGTGGCAACCGCCCCGCTGATACGTGCCAGGGAATCGGAAGTCAGCTACGCGATCGCCTGCATAACGGTGTTCGGAATTGCCGCGATGTTCTTCTACCCGATATTGGCGCACGGCTTTTTCGAGAATCGCCCTGAACTGGCCGGCCTCTTTCTCGGCACGTCGATTCACGAGACCGCGCAGGTGGCCGGCGCCGGAATGATGTACCAGGCCCAGTACGACGCCCCGGTGGCGCTCGACATCGCCACAGTGACCAAGCTCGTTCGTAACCTGTGCATGATCGCGATGATCCCCCTGGCGGGCGTGCTTTTCGGCGCCGAACGCGGGACAGGCGGCGCTCGGACTGCGGGAGACTACCTGAGGATGATTCCGTGGTTCGTGGTGGGATTCGCCGTTTTTTCGGCGCTGCGGACCGCAGGCGATGCCGGAGAGCAGGCGTTCGGCTTTCTCGATCCGAACAGCTGGGCGCAAGTCGTGTCCCTGCTCCGGCGGGCGGCGGAAGTCTGCCTGCTGGTGGCTATGGCCGCAGTCGGCCTGAACTCCAGCTTTGCCGGGATTCGCAGCATCGGCCTGCGGCCCTTCCTGCTAGGACTGTTCGCGGCCGCCGCGGTGGGCGGGGTCAGTTTCCTGATGATCTCGCTGTTCGCGCCGGCGCTGCTCAGCATGACCGGCAACTGATCCGGCAGGCAACGCGATCCGCAGTAACGGCCGGGCGAGCGCCCCCGTGTGCCGGTTGATGGAGTGCGCCCCGGCCGGCGCCGGAGAATCAGGCGTTCAGATCCGGAATCTGTTCACTCTCCAGGCGCGTGATCATGTCCTTCAGGCGCAACTTGCGCTTCTTCATACGTTTCAGCATGAATTGATCGGCGCTCGCGTGTTTTGACATTTCCGCGATGGCGAGATCCAGATCCCTGTGCTCGTCCCTGAGTTGCTTGATTCTTTCCCGATTGGCAAAAACCTGTGTTTCGACGTTGGAATTCATCTGGCCTTGAATGCAATGGCGCAGGCACCCCGAAATCCGCTCCCGGTTTCCTGCCCCGCCTACCTTGCATTGTAGCGCGCCGCCGCCCACTTGCAACGCCGCCCTCCGCTTCCTCGCCCTTTCTTTGCCCCCCTCCTCGTGGGAGACGCCATCCTGGCTCGATTCTCGCTGTCCCTGCTTGTCTGTTTGAATAGGGCCACC
>VXSK01000005.1 GCA_009838035.1 Gammaproteobacteria bacterium | reverse complement strand
GGAGCGTCGGCGGCAGGACAGCCGCCGCCGAGCCCCATGGATGGGTTCATGCGTCTCCCCGGAAGGGGATGCAGGGCGCAATGCTCGACGCAAAGTTGGTGGGCAGGTTCGCTTTGCGGTACATTGGCCCGCCATGAATCCGATACGCCGGCTCGCGCCATTGGCCGCCCTGCTTGCGCTCAACCTGGTCTGGGCTCAGGACGCCGCTGTGGCCGGCGAACCGCCGGCGCTGACCGTAATCCTGGTCGTGGACCAGCTCACCGCGGACCGGACCCGCGAATGGGCGCAGAAGGACTCTTCGTCGGGATTCCGGCGCCTCTGGAAAGGGGGCGTGGTCTACGGAAACGCCGCCTACGACCACGCGACCAGCGCCACCGCTCCCGGCCACGCGACTATCGCCACGGGCGTCCACCCGTCGAAGCACGGCGTGATCTCCAATTTCTGGTACGAACGCGAGGTGGGGCGGCCCTTCCCCAGCGTTTGGGACAGGGAATACGGCGTATCCCCGTCGCGCCTGGCCGCACCCACGCTGGCCGACATTCTTTATTCCGGCTACCAGGGGCGCGCAAAGATCTTCTCGGTGTCCATAAAGGACCGGGGAGCGGTATTCACCGCCGGACTGCAGGGCAAGGCGTTCTGGTACTCCACCCGCAGCGGCGGCTTCGTTACCAACGGCTTCTACTACCGCGAAGGGGCCGAGCCGGACTGGCTCTCCGCATACAACGAGACCGCCTACCGGCAGGTTCCGGCGGCCTGGGAATTGCTGATGCCGGACGAAGCCTACGCGCACGAGGACGACCGGCGCCACGAGAGGCCGCCGCAAGGCTGGACCCGGGTCTTCCCCCATAAATATGCCCAGGCGGGTACGCGGCAGTACTACGACCAGCTGCGCTACGCGCCCGACGGCGACCGGATCACGATGGGTCTGGCGCAGGTCATCATCGAGAACGAGTCGCTGGGCCAGGACGACGTTCCGGACCTGCTCTCCGTCAGTCTTTCCGCTACCGACCGCATCGGGCACGCATTCGGACCCGCCAGCCGCGAGTCCGAAGACAATCTCCACCGGCTGGATCGCTTGCTGTCGGAATTTCTGGACTATCTCGACAGCCGCGTCGGCCCGGGGCGCTTCCTTCTGGCGCTGAGCTCCGACCATGGAATGAGGCCGATTCCGGAATACGCGCCCGGCGCCGATCCCGAGGCGACGCGGGTTTTCTCAAGGCGCCTGACCGAGGCACTGAACCGACGGTTGAGCTCCGGCCTCAACGCGACCGGCGCACAGGATTTGAGAGTGGTCGGAGCCCTGAACCGCCAGTTGAGTTCGGAGCTCAACGTGGACGAACACCTGGTTACGGGCATCGTGATGCCGTGGGCGTACTTCAACCTTTCGGCCATAGAACGCCTGGAGCTCGACCTCGATTCGGTCCGCAGCATGGCCGGCGAATGGCTTGAGGCCCGCCCCGAGATCGCGCGGACAGTGCCGGTGTCGAAGCTGGACGACTGCGGCGGCGACCGGACTTGTGAACTGATCCGCAACGTCTGGTTCGACGGGCGCAGCGGGGAGATGTACGTGGTTGAATCGCAGCACAGTTTCGTCAGTGCGGACCCGCCCGTGTACGCGGCCAGCCATGGGTCGCCGTACCTGCCGGACCTGCGCGTGCCGGTCCTGTTTTACGGCGCGGACCTGAAGGCGGCGATCGTTGGCCGGCCGGTCACCCCGCGCCACATCGCCCCTACGCTGGCCCGGGCGCTGGGCCTGCCGCCAATGAAAGACTGGGAGAAACCGCTGGCCGAGGTGACGGACCGGCCGCGGAGGGCGGAGCGCGCTCCCCACGGAGAACACCGCAATGACGGACTCGGCAAATACGAAATACAACAATAGAACGGGAGAAACTTCAGTGCTTTCGAACCAATGGACACGCCGGCGCCTGCCGGCCGCAGCCGCCGCCCTGCTGACCTGCGCGGCGGGCTGGAGCATGGAGACCACGAACGAGCCGCCGTTCGAGGACAAGTTCCGGCAGCTTGAGGAAATACTTCCGACCCCCAACGCCTACCGCAACGCCGCCGGACAACCCGGCCACGCGTACTGGCAGCAGCAGGTGGACTACTCGATTGAGGTAACGCTGGACGAGGAGAAGCAGCGCATCTCCGCCACCCAGACCGTGACCTATCACAACAACTCGCCCGACACGCTTACCTGGCTGTGGCTGCACCTGGACCAGAACCGGTTCCGCGACGATTCGATCGCGGAAATGAGCCGTACCTTCGAGAATCCTCCCGCGGCAGCCGCAGGGCAGGACGATGCCGCGCAGATCAGCCTCGGCAACCTGCGCCGGCTGCAGTACATGGACGACGAGGACCTGGGGTTCGAAATCAGCGCGGTGACCGACGGCAACGGCCGGCCGATGCCGCACGTGATCGTGGGCACCCTGATGCGGGTGGACCTTGCGGCGCCGTTGGCGACCGGCGAACAGACCGAGTTCAACGTCGATTTCGCCTACAACATCGTGCACGGCTCCGCATTTCGGGCGCGGGGCGGCTATGAGCACTTTCCCGACGACGCCCGCACCGACGGGAACCACATCTTCGCAATTGCGCAGTGGTTCCCGCGCCTGGCCGCCTACACCGACTACGAGGGCTGGACCAACAAGGAGTTTCTCGGTTCGGGCGAATTCACGCTGGAATTCGGCGACTACGACGTGGCCATCACGGTGCCCGCGGACCACATCGTCTCGGCCACCGGAGAACTGACCAACGGCGGGGAAGTGCTGACGGCCGAACAGCAGGCGCGGCTCAGGCAGGCCGAAACCGCCGAACGGCCGGTCTTCATCGTCACGCCCGACGAGGCGCGCGAGAACGAGCGCGACGGCGCCTCCGGCACCGCCACCTGGCGTTTCTCCGCGAAGAACGTGCGCGATTTCGCCTGGGCCTCGTCGCGCAAGTTCATCTGGGACGCGAAGGGCATGCGGCAGCCCGGCGCCGAGCAGGAACAGGTCATGGCCATGTCCTTCTATCCCAAGGAAGGCGGGACGCTCTGGTCGGACTATTCCACCGAGGTCGTGATTCACGCGCTTGAGGTTTACACGCGGTTCACTTTCGACTACCCGTATCCGACCGCCCAGTCCGTGAGCGTGGGATTCCTCGGCGGCATGGAATACCCCATGATCACCTTCAACGGCCCGCGGACCACCTTGCGGGACGACGGATCGCGCACCTACACCCTCGGCGACAAGCGCTTCCTTATCGGCGTGATCATTCACGAAATCGGCCATTTCTTCTTCCCGATGATCGTGAACTCCGACGAGCGCCAGTGGACCTGGATGGACGAAGGCCTGAACAGCTACCTCGACGCCGTGGCCGGGCGCGAGTGGGACCCGGAGATCAACTGGGCGGTAGAACCGCGCGACATGACCGACTACATGACCTCGACCGATCAGGTGCCAATCATGACCCAGGCCGACAGCCTGCTGCAGGTGGGCCCCAATGCCTACGGCAAACCGACGGCCGCGCTCAATATCCTGCGGGAAACGGTTCTCGGCCGCGAGCTGTTCGACTTCGCCATGAAGGAATACGCCCGCCGCTGGAAATTCAAGCGGCCGACGCCGGCCGATTTTTTCCGCACGATGGAAGAAGCCTCGGGCGTGGACCTGGACTGGTTCTGGCGCGGCTGGTTCTACACTACCGACCACGTCGACATCTCGCTCGACCGCGTCTATGAAATGCGTCTGGATACCGAAGATCCGGACGTGGACTACGCTCGGCTTCGCGAGATAGAGGAGTCAGAGCCGCCGTCCGTATTCGTCGAGAAGAACCGGGCGGAGGGAAGGCGCACCTGGGTGGAGAGAAACCCGGACGTGCGCGACTTCTACGATGAGAACGACGAGTTCACGGTCACCGATGTGGAACGCAAGCGCTACGAGGAATTCCTGGCGGGGCTTGAGGACTGGGAGCGCGCCACCCTGGAAAGGGCGGTGGACGAGGACCTCAATTACTACATCCTCGAGTTTTCCAATCTCGGCGGGCTTGTCATGCCCATCCTTCTCGAAGTTACCTACGCGGGCGGCAGCCAGGAGCGGATCAATCTGCCGGCCGAGACCTGGCGGCGCGCGGCGCACGGCGTGAAGAAACTGCTTGTATCGCCGGAGAAGATCAGCAGCATCGTGGTGGACCCGAAGTGGGAGACTGCCGACGCGGACATCGAGAACAACTACTATCCCAGCCGCATGATTCCGTCGCGGATCGAGGGTATCAAAATGCCGCCTTCCGGAAACCTTGCCGACCGCGACATCATGCACAACGTCAGGAGCGCGGAGGAGGATTAACACGACATCAGGGCTTGCGTCCGATCATCAGCGTGTTCGGAATGTCCCGCCAGATGCAGGCAGCGTCAAAGCCGGCCTCGGTCATGGCCTCAAGCTCGATTTCCAGCGGGAAATACGTGTCCTCGCCGGCCCACTCCCTGAAGTGCTCGTAGGCGCGGTCCTCCCCGATGCCGCATGAGACAAGATGCGCCGCCCACTTCGCGTGGTCTTCGCTGCGCCGGGGCTCGCCCGCCGGCATCGTGACGTCGGCATTGACCAGCACGCCGGCCGGCGGAAGCGCTTTCAGGATCCGCTTGTAGAGTTGCGTCTTCTCCGTCATGGCCGGCACATGGTGAAGCGCCAGCGACGCCGCGACCGCATCGCATTGCGGAAGGGGATCAAGAAACGATTGGCGGCGAAAACGAGCCCTTTCACCGAAGCGCTTCAGCCGCACCCGGGCCTGGGCAAGCATTTCCTCGTCCAGGTCAAGCAATACGACCGTGGCCGTTGCAGTCTGATCCAGTATGGCTTCGGATAGTGCGCCGGTCCCGGCGCCGAGGTCCAGCACCCGGCGCGGTTGAACGCGTGCGATCTCCCGGGCGGCCCGTCTCAGCGCCTGCTCGTAACCGGGAATCCAGGTGCGTATGGTCCGGTCGTAGACCTCAGTCTCCAGTCCGAGATGCTGCTTTACCGAGTGACTCATGTTGGTGTGCTGTCCGGGAGTTACGCATCGTAATGCAAGCAGGGTATTCTTTCGCGTGAAGGGGAGAAACACGTGGCGCCAGAGCAGGACATCATCGACCACAAGGGCTATCGGCGGGGCGTCGGCATCGTCGTCTGGGACGGCCGCGACCGGGTTTTGCTGGCGCGCCGCAGCGACCGTCGCGGCTGGCAGTTTCCCCAGGGCGGCGTTCGGCAGGGGGAACCGCCCCGGGACGCCATGTACCGCGAACTGAAGGAAGAACTGGGGCTGGATCCGTCGCAGGTACGGGAAGTGGCGCGCATGGGCCGGTGGGTAAGCTACAAGCTGCCGCCCAGGTACCAGCGTTCGCGCGCGCCGCGCTGTATCGGACAGAAACAGCTCTGGTGGCTGTTGAGGCTCACCTGCGCGGACGAGCGCGTTCGTCCCGACCTCGCCGAAGAGCCCGAATTCGACGATTGGAGCTGGGTGGATTACTGGCATCCCGCCGAGGAAGTCGTGTTCTTCAAGCGTTCCGTTTACCGGCAGGTTCTGGAGGAATTCGGGGAGCGCGTCGGCCTGCGGGCGACGGTGAACATGCGGTAAAGTAACCGGAAGGTTGGATTTCCGGGAACGATTTTGCTGGGCCGCAACAAAGTCCTGGTATGGCGCGGGCGCTATTCCGTCGCGCTGTCTCTCATCATTGCCCTGGTCTTCGCGGCCGGAGGTTATGCCGGCTGGTCGCTGCAGCGCAACCTGGCCAACGACAGAATCTCCATGATGCAGGCGCGCATAGAAAACCTGGAACTGCGCAACCACGAACTCAACCAGATGATCGACGAGGAGGCGGCGGCGGCCCTTAGATCCCAGGTGAGCGACCTGCAGGGCCAGGTCATGAATCAGCGCATGACCATCTATGGTCTGCAGGAATTCATTACGCCCCAGGAAGCCCGCGCCGGGCTGAGAATTCATTCCGTCAACGTGGAACCGGACGGGGACGCGCGGGATTACAGGCTCAGCGTGGGTTTGACGCAGGCCTTGCTGTCGGACAAACCGCGCTGCCGCGGACATCTGGAACTCGCGTTTGCCGGCACGCTGGACGGCGCGGGCCACGAACTCGGACTGCATGAAATCAGCCAGCTCAGTGCGAGTCGGATAGAATTCAATTTTGAAAGCAGCACCGAGCTGCGCGCGAACGTGACCTTGCCCGCGAGATTCGAGCCCAGCAAAATCCGGGTACGCGTAACGCCCAGCCCGGAAGAACAGCACAGCTTTGAACGTGAATTTCCGTGGGCGCCGCTGGCGCCAAGGACATGAAGAATCGACTGAACAACGCGGTTACGACTCTGGTCGGAAGTGACGCCACCGTTACCGGCAACCTGATTTTCGACCGGGGCTGTCACGTGGCCGGGACCGTCAAGGGCGACGTGTCGGCGACGGACGACAAGAAGAGCGAACTCGCCGTCGCGCAGACCGGGCGCATCGAGGGCAACGCCAGGGCCGCGCGCATGCTGGTCCAGGGCACGATCGTGGGCGACCTGCGCTGCAGCGGAACGGTAACCCTTAAATCGACCGCGCGCATCGAGGGTTCGATTGCGTACGGGCAGATCGAAATAGAAAAAGGCGCCGTCGTAATGGGCCAGTTGCTGGTCGGTTCCGCGGATTCGGCCGGTAGCGCGGCTGGGCCCGGACCTGGCTCGGAGTCGACTTCGACGAGTCGAATGCAACCGTCGCTGACTTGAGAAACGGGCATGGAACCGCAGATTTACGGCCAAGAACAGGACAGCGCTCCGCTGGTCTTTACCGAGGCCGCGGCCCGCAAGGTGGGACAGCTGCTGCAGGAAGAAGACAACTCCGCGCTGATGCTGCGGGTCTATATCTCCGGTGGAGGCTGTTCCGGCTTTCAGTACGGGTTCACCTTCGACGACCGACGCGAGGAAGGCGACGCTTCGGTGGAGCAGCTGGGCGTAACCCTCCTGGTGGACCCCACCAGCCTGCAGTACCTGGAAGGCGCCGAGATCGACTTCAAGGACGACTTGAGCGGCGCACGCTTCGTAATCCGCAATCCGAACGCCCAGAGCACATGCGGGTGCGGTTCGAGCTTTTCCGCCTGAGCTCTCCTGCGGTGCGATGACATCCGTACTGGCCACCGCTCTGCTCTCACTTCTGCAAGGTCCCTACCTCCCCGCTACAGACAACGAACCCCCCGCAAACGCGCCTGTTTGGGTGGCGGGGGAAACGGCCGAAGAGCACTCGTTTTCAGTGACTGCCGACTTCGATTGCCCGCCCGACACCACGGGAGGGCATCTGCAGGTTTCCATCTCCGATACGACGGTGCGCGCCGCTTTTTCGGCGGAGGAAGACACCGGGCGCAGGGTGTTTTCCGTTCGGGTTCCTGCCCGGCAGTTGCGTGGCCTGAGGCCGGAACTCTTCTGTCCCGAGCCCGTCGTCGCTCCCGGACCGGTGCTGCGGCTGAAGTCGAAGTTCACCGCGCAGGGCGTCCTGGTATGCCGGGCGTCGACGGGTAAGCAAACGAGCGCGCAGACGTCCGTTGCACTGGACGCCTGGGTGCGCTGTCCACCCCTGCCCGAAAAACCCCCCGCTGGGAACGAGGGCGTCCCGCCCTCGGAAATCAACTAGCGCAAGCGGTCCTGCAAGTTCGCCAGTGCGCCTGAGCCCGGACAAAGCCGATCGTACGGCAAGTCCGCCAGCGGCGTTTCGCCCAATCGCGCGAGTTCATGCATGTCCGCGCCGCCTTCCTCCACGAACAGCAGGCCGGTAGCCACCTCTCCATTACCCTGGCGGCGGCTCAGATAAGCCAGGGCCGCACTCCGGTCGCTTGCATCGTAATCCTGGTCCAGTCTGCGCAGCAGGATGCTGCCTCCGCCGTGCAGCTGAACCTGCTGCGCCTCGCCCACGCCGATTTCGGCCTTGATTTCGACTTCAGGCGGAATGAAGTCCGTGTGGCCGATCGGATACGCATTCTCGCGCGTAAAGCGGTAGCTCTTGGTCGAGCCCTCGTGGTCGTTGAACGTGACGCAGGGTGAAATCACGTCGATCATCGCGAATCCGCGGTGCGACAGTCCGGCCTTGAGCAGCGGCACCAGTTGTGAGCGGTCTCCGGAAAATCCGCGGGCCACGAAGCCGCAACCCGAGGCAATCGCGAGCAGGCAGGGATCGATGGCCTGCTGTTCGTTCACTTCGCCGCGCTTGGCGGTGCTGCCGGTGTCGGCGGAGGCGGAAAACTGTCCCTTGGTGAGTCCGTAGACGCCGTTGTCCTCGATCAGGTACAGCATGTTGAGGTTGCGGCGCATGGCGTGAACGAACTGACCGACCCCGATGGACAGCGAATCGCCGTCGCCTGATATTCCGATGTACTGGAGTCGGCCATTGACCGCGGCGGCGCCGGTGGATACCGATGGCATACGCCCGTGGACCGAGTTGAAGCCGTGGGAGGAGGCCGCAAAGTACGCCGGCGTCTTGGACGAACATCCGATCCCGCTGAGCTTGCCCATGCGATGCGGCGGTATGGACAACTCGAAGACCGCCTGGATCAGCGCGCCGGTGATCGAGTCGTGCCCGCAGCCCGCGCAGAGCGTGGACATGCCGCCCTCGTAGTCGCGCATGGTCAGGCCCAGTTCGTTGCGGGCCAGGGCCGGGTGGCTGACCTTGGGACGGGCGATGTAACTCATGCCGTGTTCTTCATCCAGCGGCGGCTAAGCCGCCTGGTCCCGCAGCATGTCCGCCTCCACCGCGCTGACGATCGAGGTTGCGGGGATCGGCATGCCGTTGTAGTGCAGTACTTCCACGAGCTGCTCGGCGCGGCCACCGGCCTCGTTGATCAGCAGCGTGCGCAACTGCGCGTCGCGGTTCTGCTCCACGACGTATATACGCTTGTGATCGTTCAGGAAAGTCTCGACTTCCGCGCCGAAGGGGAATGCATTGATCTTCATGTAGTCCAGCGCCACGCCCCGGCCGGCCAGAGTGTCCAGCGCCTCGCGGCAGGCGGAATGGCCGGTGCCCAGGGTGATCATCCCGGCCTGCGCGCCGGGGGCCGTGCGAATTTCGGGCCGCGGCACGATGGTGGCCGCATGATCCCATTTCCTGCGCAGGCGATCCAGGACCTCCTGGTACTCGCCGGCATTCTCGGTGTAGCCGCCGTGCATGTTGTGTCCCGACCCGCGGGTGAAGAACGCCCCCGTTGGATGCTCGCCCGGCAGCGTGCGGTACGGCACGCCGTCGCCGTCCACGTCCAGGTAGCGATAGAAGGCCTCCATGTCCTCAAGCTGTTCGGCGCGCAACACCTTGCCGCGGTCCGGCCGGTATTCGTCGTCCCAGGTCAGCTCCTCGCTCATCCAGTCGTTCATGCCCAGGTCCAGGTCCGAAAGCACGATCACCGGCGTCTGCAGTCTTTCGGCCAGGTCGAAGGCCGTTGCCGCCATTTCAAAGCACTCTCTCGGGGTGGAGGGGAAGAGCAGAACGTGGCGCGTGTCGCCGTGCGAGGCGTAGGCGCAGGACAGGATGTCGCCCTGCTGCGTGCGGGTCGGCATGCCGGTGGACGGACCCACCCGCTGCACGTCGAACAGAACCGCCGGAATCTCCGCGTAGTAGCCGTAACCGAGGAATTCGGACATCAGCGAGATCCCGGGACCGGAGGTGGGCGTAAAGGCGCGCGCGCCGTTCCATCCGGCGCCCAGCACCATGCCGATCGCGGCCAGTTCGTCTTCGGCCTGGATCACGCAGTAATCGCGGGAGCCGTCCTTGGCTGTGCGGAAGCGGGCGCAAAAACTGCGAAACGCGTCCATCAGCGAAGTGGACGGCGTAATCGGGTACCAGGCGCCGAACGTGGCGCCGGCATAAACGCAGCCCAGGGCCGCAGCCGTATTGCCGTCGATGATGATTTGCGAGCCCGGCCCGTCCATCGAGCGGGCCGTGAACGGCAACGGGCAGTGCAGGTGCTCGCGGGCGTAGTCGTAACCGAGGCCGATGGCGATCTGATTGGCCTCCAGCAGCGGCTTCTTACGGGCGAACGTCTGCCGCAGCAGCTCCCGGATGATGTCGAGATCGAGCTCCAGCAACGCGGCCAGCACGCCCACGTAGGCGATGTTCTTCATCAGGATGCGCGCGCGCGCATTGTCGAAGTTCTCGTTGCACATGCGCGCCAGGGGAACGCCCAGGATGTGCACGTCCTCGCGGCGCAGCACCTCTCGGCGCGGCCAGGTGGAGTCGTAGAGCAGGTAACCGCCGGAGGTCAGTTCGCGAAGGTCGCGCTGATACGTCTCGGCGTTCATTGCCACCGCAATATCCACGCTGCCCGAGCGCGCCAGGTAGCCGCGGTGGCTGGCGCGCACCTCATACCAGGTGGGCAAGCCCTGGATATTGGACGGGAAATAGTTCTTGCCCGCGACCGGAATGCCCATCCTGAACAGGGTCTTCATCAGCAACGAATTGGCGCTGGCCGAGCCAGTGCCGTTTACGTTGGCGATGCGAATCGTGAAATCGTTGTCTGCCGGCATAAGCCGTTCAACTACGCCGCCGTGCGAACCGGGGCTTCCTTCGTCTCGGCCCCGGCCTTGCGCTTGCCGAGCGAACCCCGGGGCGGCTGACCGGCGGCTTCGTGGTGCACGTAGGGAGTCAGCAATTCGGATTTCTGCATGTCCCAGGCCGCCGTCGGACAGCGTTCGGCGCAGAGTCCGCAATGCACGCACAGGTCCTCGTCCTTGACCATCACCCTTCCGGTCTGGGGCAGATCAGCCGATACGTAAAGCGGCTGGTCGAGGTTGCGCGCCGGAACGGTAAGACGCTCCCGCAGGTCCTCCTCTTCCCCGTTCGGCGCAATGGTCAGGCAGTGCACCGGGCAGATGTCCACGCAGGCGTCGCATTCGATGCAAAGCGGTGCCTCGAATACCGTCTGTATATCGCAGTTCAGGCAACGCTGCGCTTCGCGCGCGGCCTGTTCCGGGGTAAAGCCCAGCTCCACCTCGATATCCAGCTTGCGGAACCTCTTCTCCAGGCTCATGTGCTGCATGGCCCGCCTGGGTGCGGCCTCGTAATCGTTGGAATAACTCCACTCGTGGATGCCCATCTTGGCGGCGAGCAGATTCATGCCGGGAGGCATGCGCTCGGTAATCGGCTCGCCCTGACAGTACTTGTGGATCGAAATGGCCGCCTGGTGGCCGTGCTCCACGGCCCAGATGATGTTCTCGGGTCCGAAGGCCGCGTCGCCGCCGAAGAAGACGCCTTCGCGGGTGGACTCATAAGTGACGCGATCGACGACCGGAACGTCCCAGCGGTCGAAATCGATGCCGATGTCCCGCTCGACCCAGGGGAAGGCGGTTTCCTGGCCGATCGCCAGGATCACGTCATCGCAGGGGAAGAACTCCTGGCCGGTGATGCGGCTGTCGGCAATCCTTCCGTCAACGATGTCGTATTCCATCAGGTCGAAGACCATGCCCTTCAGCTTCCCGTCCTCTACCACGAATTCCTTCGGCGAGTGGTTAACTATGATTTCAACCTTTTCTTCTTCGGCATCTTCCAGCTCCCAGTCGGAAGCCTTGAAAAACCCCCGCGGCTTGCGCGCCATGACCTTTACGTCATTCGCGCCCAGGCGCAGGGAGGTGCGGCAGCAGTCCATGGCCGTGTTACCGACGCCGATGATGAGCACCCGCTCCCCGATGGAATCGAGGTGGCCGAAAGCCACGCTTTCCAGCCACTCGATACCGATATGTATGGACTTCGTGTCGTGCCGCCCGGGCAGGTTCAGCTCCTTGCCCTTGGGCGCCCCGGTGCCCACGAATACCGCGTCATAACCGCCGTTATCCAGCAGATCGCGCATGCTCTCGATCCCGTGGCCCAGACGCAGGTCGATGCCCATGCGCAGAATCTGGTCCATCTCATCGTCGAGGACTTCCACGGGCAGGCGAAACGCCGGGATATTGGTGCGCATCAGGCCGCCCGGCTTGTCCAGCGATTCGTACATGACCAGCTCGTATCCGAGCGGCGCCAGGTCGTTGGCCACCGTCAGCGAGGCGCAGCCGGCGCCGATCAGCGCCACGCGCTTGCCGTTCTTTTCGTTTGGCGCGGTGGGCAGCCGGTGGTCGATATTGCCGCGCAGGTCCGCCGCCACGCGCTTGAGCCGGCAGATCGCGACCGGCTTTTCCTCCACCCGGCCGCGCCTGCAGACCGGCTCGCAGGGGCGGTCGCAAACCCGGCCCAGAATCGCGGGGAACACGTTGGACTTGCGGTTGAGCATGTAGGCATCGGCGTAGCGCCCCTGTGCAATCAGCCGGATGTACTCGGGGATGTCGGTGTGCGCCGGGCAGCCCCACTGGCAATCGACAACGCGATGGAAAAAGTCTGGGTTACTTATATCGGTGGGCTGCATGCAAGCCCCGTGGGAGGAACGGCCGGATGCTTGAATGCTGAATTATACAAGTTGGGCAGCCTTGGCAAAAAAATAAATCTGGCCCGGAGAACGGATTAGCGGCCATAATTGCGCCATGGCTGATCTGGATCGATACACCGCCCTTGCCCTGCAGACCGGCTCGCTGACCGTCAGCGAGTGCGAGACCCGGGAGGAGGCGCGCGAGTTGATGCGCACGAACCTCAAGCGCACGGCGCGCTCCGTTGCCGGAGGCTGCGCCTTCACGCTTCAGTACATCGGAGAGGCTCCGCAGCTCGTCGTGCTGCCCGAGTACTCATTGACCGGCTTCCCGCTGGGATCCCCGGTCGAACAGTGGCGGCGCAACGCCGCGCTGGACCCGAAAGGCGAGGAATACGAGGAGCTGGCGAAGATCGCCGTTCGCCACTCCATCTACCTGGCGGGCAATTGCTATGAAACCGATCCGGCCTTTCCGGAGCTGTTCTTCCAGACCTGTTTTCTCATCGATCCGTCCGGCGAGGTCATATTGCGCTATCGGCGAATGATTTCCCTGAATGCCCCCACGCCCTTCGACGTCTGGGATGCCTACCTGGACCTGTACGGCGAGGACGGCGTATTTCCCGTTGCGGACACGCCGCTGGGACGTATCGCGGCGATCGCCTCCGAGGAAATTCTCTATCCCGAGATCGCCCGTGCCCACGCCGTGCGCGGCGCGGAAATCTTCGTGCATCCGACCAGCGAGGCGGGCAGCAATCGCAGTACCGGCAAGGAACTGGCAAGGCGGTCGCGGGCTGTGGAGAACATCGCCTACGTGGTCAGCGCCAATTCGGCCTGGCTGGAAAACCTGGCGATCCCGTCCCATTCGACCACGGGCATGTCCAAGGTGGTGGACTTCGAGGGTCATGTGCTGGCCGAAGCGGCTCCCGGCGGCGAAAGCATGGTCGCGCATGCCTGCCTGGACCTTGCGGCCCTGCGCGCCCGCAGGCGCATGGGCGGCATGACCAACACCCTGGTGAGAATGCCGATGCAGGCATTTGCCTCTACCTACGCGGAGCGGGTCATGCGCACCGGCAGAAGCCTGCTCGATGCGGACGGCGGCGTTCGAACGCCGGAAGTCGGCGAACTGCGCGCCGGCCTGGCCGCGGACATCGAGCGGCTCGCCAAGGCAGGGCTGCTTTGAATTCCATAGCCGCGCAGGGGCGCGGCGACACGGTGATTCGGGGCGCGACCCTGATCAACGAAGGAATGAGCTCCGAACAGGACGTTCTGATCCGGGGCGAGCGCATCGAGCAGATCGGCGGCTCTCTCCGCCCACGAGGTGCGGTTACCGAGATCGAGGCGGGAGGAAAATGGCTGCTGCCCGGACTGATCGACGACCAGGTGCATTTCCGCGAACCGGGGCACGTGCACAAGGGCAACATCGCCAGTGAATCGGCGGCCGCCGTGGCCGGCGGCGTCACCAGCTTCATGGACATGCCCAATGTCTCGCCTGCCACCGTCACCCGGGAGAGACTCGCCGCCAAGTACGCCGCCGCCAAAGGACGCGCCCGGGGGAATTACGCCTTTTACCTGGGAGCCACCGAAAGCAACCTTGAGGAAATCCAGGCGCTTAAGGGCAGCGAGGCCTGCGGCGTGAAAGTCTTCATGGGGCCCTCCACGGGAGACCTGCTGGTGGAGAAACCCGAGGCGCTCGAGCGCATCTTCGCAAACTGCCCGCTGCTGATCGCGACTCATTGTGAGGACCGAACGCGCATCGAAGAACAACTTGAGCGCGCCCGTAAAGCCTACGGCGATACCATTCCGCCCGCCGCGCATGCCGAAATCCGCGATGCGGAGTGCTGTTACCGCTCCTCCAGCCTGGCCGTAGGACTGGCCCGAAAGCACGGCGCAAAGCTGCATGTGCTGCACCTGACCACGACGAAGGAACTGGAGCAGTTCGATCCTCAAGAGGATCTCCGCAGCGCCCGCAGCGTCACGGCGGAAGTCTGCGTGCATCACCTGTGGTTCGACCAGGGGGACTACGAGCGCCTGGGACATCGGATCAAGTGCAACCCCTCGATCAAGTCCGCCGCCGACCGCGATGCGCTGCGGCAGGCGCTTGCCGACGGCCGCATCAGCGTCATCGCTACCGATCATGCGCCGCACACCGCCGAGGAAAAATCGGGCGACTACATGAGCGCGCCCGCCGGTCTTCCGCTGGTTCAGCATTCGCTGCTCATGCTGCTGGACCTGGCGCGCGCCGGCCACTTCACGGCAGAGCGCGCGGTCGAGGCGGCCTGTCACGCTCCGGCGCGCCTGTACGGCATCGCCGATCGCGGCTTTCTGCGCGAAGGCCACTACGCCGATTGCGTACTGGTGGACCCCGAAGGCGGTCAGAAAGTGGATCCCGGGAACATTCTGTACAAGTGCGGCTGGTCGCCGCTGGAAGGCCATCGCTTCAGCGCACGGATCGACACGACCTTCGTCAACGGCGCGGTCGCCTGGAAGGACGGCAAACTGTCCGGGCCGCCGTCGGGGCGGGCGTTGGATTGCAATTCAAGGGGAGATTCATGAGCACGGTAGTCAAGCGGACAACGCTGGTGGTCCGAAGCGTGGAGCGTTCGATGGCCTTCTACCGCGATGTCCTCGGATTCACGGCCGCGTTCGATCAGGAGATCACGATGGCAGGCGCGGGCTACCCTGCCGCCGAGGCCGGCGACCGGGTCCGGCTGGTAATGATGCAGGGCAAGGACCCCGCCGGAAGCATGATCGGCCTGCTGGAGCACCTCGACCCCAGGCTGCCCGAGCCGGAAGAACGGGCTGTGGGCATCGGCGATTCAGTCATCGTAATGCACACCGACGACCTGAGCCGCGTGCATCGCGAATGTGAGGCCTCGGGCGCGAGGATTTTCTCCCAGCCCCACGCCTTCACCATTACCGGAGCCGATGGCAAGCCGGCGCAAATGCAGTCGATGACGATATTCGATCCCGACGGCTTCATCCTCGAAGTCAATCAGCGACCCGGATAGCCTGCGCGGCGAGAATCTGCGGCGGACTATACTGCCCGTAAGAGTAACTTTGGGAGACATCTTCATGAGAGGGTTTTTGCGTTCTGGCCTTGCGTTCGCGCTTTTGATTTCCGGCAGCGGGGGGGCCGCCGCCGAAACGCCTTGCGTAAACATGGGGCCGCAAACTCCGCGCGATATCAGTAGCGCGATGGGCCTGAACCTGGAATCTTTCCCGCTCGCACCGCCGGCAGACCAGATGAATCTCTGCAACATCCACACGCACACCAATGCGGAGCACAAGGGTCCGGGCTTCAGCGTATTCGTAAGCGATGCGGACGACGGCGGATACGCCTGCAACGAGACCGCGGACCTCAGCGCCGCGGAACTGGCGCCGGCCGAGGGCGCTTACAAGGGCGTCAAGCCCGGCGATACCATCGAAGTGCATTGGGTGCACACGTCATGCGACGCGTCGCCCGGCGAGGGGCTTGGCGCCTGTGTGCCGGATGGCTGCGACAGCCCACTGTTGCGGGTGGAGGCGCAGGTGTTTCTGGTGGTAAACGACCCGGGGGCGCTCGACTTCACTGAAATGGGCTATACCGGCGGCGAGGCGGATGGGTTGCATCGAGCGAAGATGATCCCGGCGACCACCGGCGATCCGGTGCTGTTCCGCGGTTCGACGACCGGCCCCTCATACGACCAGGTCAACTGCTCTCCCGTACGGGTAACCTGGAACGTGCGCCCGCAATGCGCCAGGCTCGACATCAATTCACTACACCGCTGGGCCGCCTCGGGCAACGTGTTCAACGAAACGAAGTCGCACGGCGTCCGGCAACTGGTAACAGCGGCGGAGCTACTCGCACCCATCGAGTAGCCAGTTACTCCGGCTAAAGGCCTATGCGCTCCCCACTCCTGTGTGGAGCGTCGGCGGCAGGACAGCCGCCGCCGAGCCCCATGGATGGGTTCTTGCCCTCCGGGGCAAGCTTCAAGCAGTCATGCGTCTCCACACAGGAGTGGGGAGCGCATAGGCCGAAGGGTCGGCTAGAAGTTGTACGAGGCGCGAATGCCGTAGGTCCGGGGAATGGGAGCGGACACCCGCAGTTCATTCTTTATCGGACCGGGAATAAAGGTGAACAGGTCAATGCCGACGACACCCTGCAGGAACTCGTCGTGATCGAGAGCGTTCTGCACAAAGGCCTCGACGGTAATCGTTTCAGTGCGAACGCCGAGACGCAGGTTGACCTGGTCGTATGGCGCCGTCGTCGTGATATTGGAGAAGTCCGTATAACGGCTTCCCTGGTGCGCCCAGTCCATCCGGCCGTACCAGTTCCAGTCGCCGGTCAGATTGTCCTCATATTGACTTGAAAGAGTCCAGGTGATTCGCGGCGCCTGCGGCAGGCTATTGCCCTCCACGCCTTCAAAGCTGCCGTAAACATTATTGCAGTCCACACAGTTGTAGGAATTGATCTCGGTGTCATTGAGTCCGTACGTGCCGGCCAGCGTCAGATTCTCCGTTGCCTGCCACTGCGCTTCGAACTCGATTCCCCTGAGTGTCGCCTCGCCGGTGTTGAGGGTTATGTTGATCAGGTTGGCGACGCCTTCGACGACGATCGGAACGCTTTGCCCGACCTGGCCGTTGAGCCATTTGTCGTAATACACCGCCAGCGTGGTCCGGGCGCGTCCGCCAAGCCAGGTGGCCTTCCAGCCGAACTCGTAGTTGTCGAGCTTTTCTTCCTCAATGTTGATGCCCGCGTTCGGCGCAACCGCGCGCAGCGCGTCAACCACGGCCTGGCCCTCGGTAGCCAGGTCCGCATTGAAGCGGCCGGGGCGATATCCGCGGGAGAACAGCGCATAAACCATGGCGTTCTCCGCATAGTTGTAGTCCAGGGAGACACGCGGGGCGAAGCTGCTGAATGTCGTGCTGAACTCCGAGGGCACCGTGGGCGGATTGCCCGTGCGGTCACGACGCGTGTTCTGCCAGATCTTGTCCCGCTGGTAGCGGGCTTCGACACTCAAGGTCAGTTTCGCCGTGATGTCGTAGTACGCGGCGCCGAACACGGCGGGCGTTTCCGACGAGCGTTCTACGCTGGACGCAACGAAGAACGGCCCGATGACCAGTTGCCCGTACACCGTGCCGCCCGGGGAAAAAGCGTCAGTGTAATTGAAGCCCGCGGTCCAGCGCAGGCGCCTGTCCTGCGGCGAGGTAACCCGCAGCTCCTGGCTCCAGTCTCTCTGCTGGCCCTGCGCCAGCATCGTTCCGTTCGCGTCCGGCCGGATATCGGTCCGGCCAAGAACGCCTATGAAAACCGGGGCGAGCGGATTGGGCCGCGTGCGTCCGTCACGGTAGTTCAGGTCGAGGATGTTCTGGTTCTTGTCCTTGTGGACTGCCGTCAGAGACGTGAAGGCATAGCCGGACGAGTGATCGAAATCGACCCGCAGGCTGGCCTGGAACGCCTCCCGCTTCAGGCCCACTTCCGGATGGAAGCCGGGATCGAACGCCGGCCAGTTCGGGTTCGGATCGAACAGGGTCTTCTGAAGGATCGAATCGATCACCGTATCGGCGGAGAAGATCGCCGGGTCCAGTTCGCCCATGCCCGGCAACTCGCCGCAAATAATGCCTCCCGCGGCGCGGGACCTTGGGCTCAGTCCTTCGCGAAGCGGTGCGCTCAGGGGATCGCAGGATCCGTCCGGGTTGGCGCGGCCGTTGTAGGACTCCTGCTTGAGTGCGAATTGCGCGCCGTGGAAATCCTCGTCTTCAAAGTAGTTGACGAACAGCTTCGCCTTCAGGGCGGACGTGGGCGTGAACAGCACCGTTGCGGCAACGGAATTGGTGCTGCGGCCGCCGAGTCGTTCCCCCGGCACGCCGAAATTGTCGATGTACCCGCCCTGTTTCCAGTGGCGGCCGCTGACGCGGGCTGACAGCTTGTCCTTGACGATCGGGCCCTCAAGCATGATGTGCTGTTCGTTCGTTCCGAACTTGGCAAATTCGCCGGAAACCCGGCCGCCGAATTCATCGCCGGGTTCCTTCATGACGAAGTTCACGGCGCCGACGAAAGTGGACCGGCCGAAGTACGCGCTTTGCGGGCCCTTCAGGATTTCAACTCGCTCGGTATCGACAATGCTGGGCATGAAAGCGCCGACCACCGGAGCGCCGTCGATGAACAGCAGGCCGCCGGCATTGATGCCCACGTTGAAGTTCAGGTACAGGCCGCGGAACACCAGGGAGTTGGAAGACCGGTCATTGCGGGCGCCCGCCTCCCCCGCCTGGTCTGAAAAATGGAAACTCGGCGTAAATAACTGAAGGTCGACCAGCTGCGCCATATCGATGGCTTCCAGTTCCTCGGCGGAGAACGCCGTAACCGCCAGCGGCACTTCCATGAGGTTTTCCTCGACCTTTCGGGCCGTAACTACGATTTCCTCCAGAGCAAGCTCCTGGGAAATTGCCCCCGCACCCGGCAGGAATACCAATGAAATGACTGCGGTGACCACCGCAAACGGATTACGCGCCATGATTTGTCCCCTCCCTTATGGAAGATACTAGCACGCGCCATTTGCAGGCTTTTTCCTGCCAATGCAACCGGATCAGCTGCCTTGCCGTGGGTGGTCGAATCGGCCGTTGCGCAGGAAGTGCGCCGTCTGGCGCTGAGCCTCGTCGTTCCAGATGATGGTCGTGTGCGTTGCCGGCACCAGCAGGAAATCCTTCATTCCGGGCGCCTTCGTCTCGTCCACGGTGACCACACCGTCACTGGGATCGGAGGGGGCGCCCGGGATCAGCTTTCTGAGGTTGCGGGTGCCCGCAATGATGCCCAGTTCGAAATCGGGGGCGTCCAGGCGGCGCGGCACCGATTCTTCGCCGGTTCCCAGTTGCGCCAGCGCATCCGGTTCATACACCTTCCCCAGCGGGCTGTCGCCCACATAGTCGGCAAACCGGCTGCCCTGGTTGGGAGGAGCCAGCATCACCACCCGCTCAAGTCCGGCTATCGACTCCTGCGACAGGTATTGACGGACCAGTATTCCTCCCATGGAGTGGGTCACGAAGTGAATCCGCGACAGGTCCTGCGCCGAGCACCGTTCCAGGCCCTCCTCCACCGCTTCGATCGCCAGTGATTCGATCGGGTCCGACAGCGAGGGATAGGTGACGTTGGCCACGAAGTAGCCCTGCTCTTCCAGGCTCAATTCCATCGGCTTGAGGAGCAGCGCGAATCCCCCTATGCCGTGCAGCAGCACGACGCAATGGGTCGGCTCACCGGGACTGCCGGGATGCTCATCGGCATGGGCAGGCTGCGACGGCAGCACCAGGAAAGCTGCGAGCCCAAGCAGGATTGCCGGTCGCGGGACCGGGATCATGACCGGCTTGGGCGGCGCCCCGCCCCCCGCCGGGCTCGGCCGGAATCAGTCGTGGTCGTCGTGGTGAACGTGTTCGTGGTAGTGCGGGTGCTCGAAGTCGTGCGGGTGGTTGTGGCCGTCCTGGGCCCGGACCCACTCGTACAGGTTCCGCTTCTGCCGGTATAGCTGGGCCGCCGCCCGCTCCTGGTTCTCCTCGGGCGTGGTCCACGGATTGAAGTGGAAGTAATTGTGCAACTGCGAGTCCGTCCGCCCGATCGCGATACAGCCGTAGGTGCTCTGGAACGCGCCGTGGTTGATCCATGGCGGGCGCCAGAAATAGCCGCCTGTGGGCAGGTAGCCGAACTGCATCATCCAGGAAGTGCCCCAGACGTGATAGCCCTCTTCCATGCAGTCGTGGTACGAGATGTTGTCCTGCCAGAAGTTCGGTGTCATGCAATACATGAACGTGAACCCGTGGGTAAGCGGATCAAACTTGAGAACCTTCACGAAGCAGCCCGGCGCCACGGACGGCGACACGTTGGCCGGCCCCCAGACGATGTCTTCCAGCGCGTTGACGCTCACCATCTTGTGGCGCTCGGCGCGCGGATGGTCCTCGTCGGACTCCACGAAACTCGGCTCGCCGTAGTTGTAGAACATCATGCAGCGCGCGCCGTTCGGAGCGCTGATGGCGGGCATAGAAACGCCGGGCGGCAGCCACACGTAGTGGCCGGTCTCGAAGGTCTTGTCTCCAACCTGAAGACTGCCTTCCATGACATAGAGCTCCATTTCGGAGTAGCTCATGCCCGGGGGCAGGGAATAACCGGAGTCGAATTTCACGACCAGCGAGCAGGCGCCCGTGTCGCTGTCCAGGCTGAGCACCTTGTAGTGCATGCCCTTGCCGAAACCGGGCAGGGTCATGCGCCGGAAGGGAACGTCGGTTTCTACGTAGGGTTCGATATGTGGACGGCCCATCTTGATTTGCTCCCTTATCTCTAAAATACGACCTTGAACGGCCGGTCGGGACGGGTGGGAAGTTCGTCATCGGGGATCTGGCGGCGATTGTCGTAGTGAACGTTGAAGCCGCGCGTCTGGATGCGCTCGAAGAACTTTTCCACCCACACATCGCGTTCGTCGGACAGATCATCCATATCCTTGACGATTTGCTGGTAGCGCTGCTCCTGTTCGGCGCTCTCGTCGCTGATCCACTGCTTCGCCTCGGCGGATTTCTCGTATTCGATCAGATTCTTCGCCACGTGATGGCCTCCCATTGTTTTCCGGATTGCGGCGAACACTTGGCCGCGCATGCCGCCGGCACAAAAGGTCAGGGCAAATTCCCGGAACCCGCTGCCCGGCAGCAGGCGCAGAATACTGGCACAAAGGCCCCGGCAATGCAAACCTCGCTTGCCTGCTGACTGTCATGGAGCCCTACAGACGCCGGAAAGACAAGAAATCGCCGCTTGTATATAATCCCGCGCTAGCCCGCCAATAGCCTTCGGGGACGGAATGCGCGGGCTTTCGCGCGTTTGGCGCCAATTCCTTTTGAAATACAGGGGACATCTCCCTATGAAATCGATTTACAAACTCACATCCGCCGTTATCGGCTGCGCGCTTCTCGCACCGGGATTCGCCCAGGACGACCAGATGATCGAAGAGGTCATCGTGACCGCCCAGCGCCGCGCCGAAAGCGTGCAGGAAGTTCCGATCGCGGTCAGCGCGTATTCCGACGAGCAACTGCGCACGCTGCAGGTCACCGAAGGGCTGGACATGACCCGCCTGGTGCCGAACCTGATGGGCAGCAACAACACCGGACTGGGATCGGCCAATGTCTATTCGCTCCGTGCCCTGAACAACACCGAGTCCATACCCACGTTCGACCCTCCTGTGGGCAGCTACATCGACGATGTTTTCATAAGCCGGCAGAACGCCAACAACTACGCACTGTTCGATATCGACCGCATCGAGGTGCTGCGAGGTCCGCAGGGCACGCTGTTCGGGCGCAACACCACGGGCGGCGCCGTAAACGTGATCCTGAAGAAGCCGGCTGAGGAACTCGGCGGTTACGTCGAGTTGGGCTTCGGCCGGTTCAGCCAGGTGCGCTTCCGCGGCAGCGTCGATCTTCCGGTCCAGGACAACCTGCTGGTCAAGCTGTCGGCCTACGCCATCGACGATGATGGATTCGTGGAGAACCGCACCACCGACGAAGACGGCATCAACTACGAGAAGAACGTCGGCGTGCGCGCGGCCGTTCGCTGGCTTGGCGAAGTCGTGACCTGGGATGCGGCCGTTTCATACGTAGACCAGGAACACGCCAACCTGCTGAATTTCAACGATCCCGATACGGACGACCGCTTCACCCTCACGGGCTTGCGCTCCGATGCTCCGCCCGCCTGGGCCGTTCCGATTTCGGGCGCCAAGGCGGGCAAACCGTTGGGCAACTGGGTCAACTCCCTTTCGATCTACTCCAACATCGAAGCTGAAACACCCTTCGGTACGCTCAATTTCATTACCGGACAGCGGTTTCTGGACCACGATTTCACCCTGGACTTCCTGAACACTCCCATTCCCACCGGCGGCTTCACCATTGCCAACGAAGGCGAGCATGATCAGTTCACGCAGGAGATCAAGCTGACCGGCTCCACGGACAACGGAATGCTGGATTACGTGGCGGGCCTGTTCTACATCCGCGAGGAGAACGAAACGGATTTCGCCGACATCATTTTCGGATTCATCCTGAGGGACCGCGTCCTTTTCAATGACACGGACGCCCTGGCCGCCTACGTGCAGGTGGACTACAACGCCACCGAAAAGCTCACGCTTACCGGGGGCGTGCGCTGGACTGACGAGACCAAGGATGTCGGCTATTCCGCCAAT
Source organism: Gammaproteobacteria bacterium (assembly GCA_009838035.1). Lineage (NCBI taxonomy): Bacteria > Pseudomonadati > Pseudomonadota > Gammaproteobacteria > Gammaproteobacteria bacterium. The sequence continues at coordinate 98,565 of VXSK01000005.1, read as the reverse complement.
CCCGGCTGGCCCACCGGATTCAATTCCTCGGACATCGCCGCCCTGGGATATCCACTGGAGCAGAACTCGAAGATCAGCACGCCAAGGCTGGCGCTCGAATACGACGTCAACGACGACCTGATGCTCTACGCATCAGCGACCCGCGGTTTCAAGTCCGGAGGCTGGAACGCCCGGGGCGCGGCCGCATCGTTCATCGAAGTGTTCGGGCCGGAAAAGGTCTGGTCGTACGAGCTCGGGATGCGCTCGGACTGGCTGGACGGACGCGTTCGCCTGAATGTCACCGCATACAGCGCGGACGTGACCGACTTTCAACTGCCCTCGGCGGTCTACGACGCTTCCGGCGTCCCCACGTTCAACACGCGCAACTACGCGTCGCTCGAAAACCAGGGCGTAGAGGTGGAACTGACGGCAGCCCTGATCGACGGATTGACCGTCTTCGTGAACCTTGGAACCCAGGACGCGGAGTACGCCGAGCTGAACCCCTCCATCGTGCGGCAGCAGGATCAATGCAACGCGGACCTGGCGGCGGGCATTGCCTACACGGCAACTCCCTTCTGCGGGGCAGGCGTGGTGAACCACTTGGGGCAGATCGCCGACCCTGTCCGGTCGCCGGAATACACGCTCACGGCGGGCGCGATTTACGACATCCCGATTGCCGACGGCTGGGAGCTCACCCCGAGCGCCTACGTCTATCAACTCGGCAAGCACAGCGTCGGCTCTAGCGGCACGCCGAACGCGCTCAATGATGGCTACTCGGTGATTACCGCGTCCGTTACGCTGCGCAACCTGGATCAGAACTGGTCGATCAGCGCGGAATGTCAGAACTGCTCGGACCGCGAACAGGGCACGTCGTTCTTCATCGGCCTCTACCTTCAGGACCCGCGCACCTGGACCGTGAACTTCCGCAAGGACTTCTGACCCGAAGCCACCTTCTCCAAGGCAGAAACGCGCGCGCCTTTGTGCGTTTTTCCACGCGGCAGGGAAAAGGGGGCTTAGCCGCCCGCTTTTTCCTTATGCCTTGGGCAGAGACCGTGCTAGATTAGGGGCATGGTCAGCGCCGCTTTCGATTCCTTGCGCGCGGCCCGCGACATTGAGCGCGCGGGCATGGAACGTCAGCACGCCGAAGCGATCGCGCTCGCCATCAGTCAGCGGGGGGAAGGGGCGGCACTGGGCGCCATCGCCGTTCTCAAAGGCGAGATTTGGAAGGCGGCCTTCACGGCCACCGGAATCGTGATTGCGACAATCGCCGTGGCCACCGGCGTGTTGCTGTCCCGGCTCGCGTAGATCGGGCGCGGGATTATTGCGGGGGAGTGCGGGTAACTCCGCTGGCGAGCATTTCGTCTATTTCCGCGCGGGAATAGCCGGCCTCGGCCAGCACCTCCACGCTGTGCTCGCCCAGTTGGGGAGGGTGGCGGCGAATGTCGGCCGGGGTGGCCGAGAAATTCACCGGGAATCCCGGCATGCGAAGCTTCCCCTCGGTCGGGTGGTCCATTTCGCTCCAGAAACCGACAGCCCGAAGGTGTTCGTCGTTCTGCAGGTCGTCGAGAGAATTCACCGCGTTGACTGGCACGCTGCTGCCTTCGAACAATTCCATCCATTCGGCCGTGGTTCGAGTGGCCAGAATCCGGCCCGTTTCCTCGTAGGTGTCGTCGATATTCCGCACCCGGTCCGACAGCGTGCGGAAGCGCTCGTCCTCGATCAGTTCGGGGCGCCCGGCCCGGGTGCAGAAGAGTTCCCAGTGCCGGTCCAGGTACGGCAGCACGGCAATGTATCCGTCCTGCGTCCTGTACGGCTTGCGGTGCTTGCTCATCAGCCGCTTGTAGCCGGCCGTGGACAGCGGCGGATCGAACACCTGGCCCCACAGGTGCTCGGCCATGACGAATGACACCATGGTTTCGAACATCGGCACTTCCAGCTCCTGCCCCTCGCCGGTCCGTTCGCGGTGAAACAGCGCAGCCAGAACGCCGTAGACCACCGTGATCGCCGTGGTCTTGTCCGCGACCACGCTGGGTGCGTAGCGCGGTTCGCCCTGCACCATCGCGTGCAGCATGGCAAAGCCGCTGACCGACTGGATCGAGTCGTCCAGCGCGCCCCGCTGGGCATAGGGCCCTTCCTTGCCGTAGCCGTAGGTCCCGCAGTAGATGATCCGCGGGTTGACCGCCCGGAGGTCGTCGTATTCGAGGCCCAGGCGCGTCATTACGCCGGGACGGTTGTTGTGAACCAGCACGTCCGCGTCGCGCGCCAGGCGCAGCACCGCTTCCCTTCCGGCAGGTTTCTTGAGGTCCAGAACCAGGCCGCGCTTGTTGCGGTTGCAGGTCAGGTAGAGCGCGGCCATCCCCGGGTTGTGCGAAGCGCCCAGGGTACGGTTGGAGTCTCCGTAGGGCGGCTCCACCTTGATGACGTCGGCGCCCATGTCGGCCAGCAACTGGCAGGCCCAGGGACCGAGGACGACGCTGGTGAGTTCCAGCACGCGAATCCCGTCCAGAGGTCCGGCTGTCATCTGTTGCGTCTCGTTATTGGGCGTAAGGTCGCAGGCACGGCGCGAGATTGTATTCGCTTTGCATTTTCCTGCCGAATCCGCAACAATCGGACGTTACCACTCTGGGGGGAAAGCCATGACACAACCGATCACCCACGCCCTGGCCCTGGACCGGAATCGCGACACGCGGGCACGGGAGAGGTTTGTTTCCGGACTTCGCGGTTTCGTACTGAACGATCTCGCCGCAACCATGCGCACGGACTTCGAGTCCGCCGTTGCCACAAACCTGGAGAAGGAGTCCGGCGACAAGAACCTGGACGGCGCCGACGTGCATCGCGCGATACGTGGCCGGGAGATTTTCAAGGCGTATTCCTCCGCCCGATGCACCGCTCAGCAAATGGTCTGGGACGTGGTGATGGACAGCATCGAGAAACAGCGCGAGCAACTCAACGACACGGGCAAGAGCCTTGCGGACAAGACCAATGCCGGCGGCACCCTGGAGCTGGATCCGAACCTGGAGATTCCGCGCTACGTGGAAGCCGTGGACGTTCACCTGATGCCCGGTTGCTACTACAAGGAGTACGGGGGAGAAGACCTCGCGGCGGGCGCCCTTTACGACCAGGGGCTGAACGTGTTCGCGTTCGGCGCCATGGGCAAGGAACTGAACGATATCGGCTGGTCGATGGCCAATTTCTACAAGAACCGCTTCGCCGGCCGCCAGACCCGGCGGATCCTCGATGCGGGCTGCACCATCGGCCATAACACCCTGCCCTGGAAGCAGGTCTTTCCGGATGCCGAGGTGCATGGGATCGACGTGGCGGCGCCCTGCCTGCGCTATGCCCACGCGCGCGCGGAGGCGATGGGCGTCAAGGCGCATTTCCACCAGCAGAGCGCCGAGGACATCCGCTTTCCCGACAACTCGATGGACGTGGTGTTCAGTTCCATGTTCCTGCACGAATTGCCGAACAAGGCGATCCGGCAATACATTACCGAAGCTCATCGCGTGCTGCGCCCGGGCGGCGTGTTGCTCAACATGGAGCTGCCGCCCAACGACCGCATGGCAGCCTACGACCAGTTCTACCTGGACTGGGACAGCTATTACAACAACGAGCCGTTCTACAAGGACTTCCGGGACCAGAATCCGAAAGAACTGACGGTCGCCGCCGGTTTCCCCTCGGACGGGTACTTCGAAGGGGTAATGCCGCGCTACACCTATACCGACGAGGAAGATTTCATCGCGATGGCCCTGGCCGATCCGGAGTTCGGCGAGGACACGGGCCGGCTCTCCGACGTGATCTTCTGGTACGGCTTCGGTTCGGTTAAGCAGGCCTGAGCGTGGACGCCGCCGGCGAACGGCTGAGCCGCCGAATCAAGGGCGGGCGCAAGTACTTTTTTCAGGACCCCGCTACCGACGCGCTGCTCGCCAGCCTACTCAAGCTGATGGCCGAGCACTGGGTCGTGCGCGAGCGGCTGATGAGCCTGGAGACGCTGATTCGGGGCAAAGGCCTGCTGACCCGCGAGGAAATCGAGGAGTTCGAGCCGGATGCGGAGCAGGCCGGCGCCTGGGCAACGGCCAACGCCGAGATGATCCGCAAGGTGCTGGCGCCGTTTGAGGAGCTGGGCGAGGAGAAGTCGCAATGATGCTGGAACACAAGATACTGGTCTTCTTTCATATCTCGCTGTGGGTGTTCTGGCTGGGCACCGATCTGGGCGTGTTCCTGGCGGCCAAGATGTCGGAGAACTCGTCGCTCAGCATGGAGACTCGGTCCAGCGTCCTCAAGCTGGGCCTGGTGCTCGACCGCCTGCCGCGCACCTGCAACGCGCTGATATTCCCCAGCGGCCTTCAGTTGATCCACGGCATCGGTTTACTGGACGTTCCCGTATGGGTGCTCACGATAGTCTGGCTGGTCGGGCTGGTCTGGGTGCTGATCATGTGGCGCGGCTTTCTCAACCCGGGAACGGCTGCCGAAAAACTCTTCGAGAAAACCAATATGCCGTTCAGCCTGCTGTTGTGCGTCGGCGCGCTTGTATTCGCGGTCGCCACTATGACTGTCGAGGCAGTTGCCGCCCCCGCCTGGCTGACCGTCAAACTGGTCGCGGTGGGCCTGATCGGTTTCGCCGTGGTGCCCCTGGACCGCGGCTTTGCCCCGGCGACGGTCACTTTCGCGACCATAGCGCAGTCGGGCTCGACGCCGGAGCTGGAACAGCAATACCATACGCAGTTGCAACCCGTTTACGGATGGGTATTGTTTATCTACGCCATGACGATCGTGGCCGCGTTCTCGGGCACGGTGTTCGGCCCGTAATCAGTGAACTACATACGACCAATACTCCAAGGAGAGATGAGATGATTCGCCTACACGGTCCGCAGCAATCGCGCGCTGCGCGCTGCTTGTGGATGCTTGAGGAGCTGGCAATACCGTACGAGCATGTGCCGCTCGACGGCCAGTCGCGCGAGGAACGCAGGAAATCGCTCGGCAAGATCACCCTCACGGGCAAGGCGCCCGCGCTGGAGGACGGCTCGCTCAAGCTGTTCGAATCCACCGCCATCAACCTGTACCTGGCCGCCAAGTACGACGACCGCGAATTGTGGCCCGCCACCCAGGCGCAACGGGCCCATGTGCTTCAGTGGTCTTTCTTTGCGATGACCGAACTGGAGCCGCCCATCGTTACGCTCTTCATGCAGAAATTCGTGCACACCGGCGACGACCACAGCGAGGCGGCGGTCAAGGGAGCGGAACAGGCGCTGGCGGAACCGCTGGACGTGCTCGAGAAGCAATTGGCCAAACGCTCCCATCTGATGGGCGAGCAATTCACGGCGGCGGACCTGATCTGCGTTTCGGTGCTGGACATGCTGGTGATGCTGCAATTCAGTCTCGAGGCGTGGCCGAAGGTGGACAAGTGGGTGTCGGCGTGCAGGGACCGGCCGGCCTACCAACGCTCCCGGGGCGCGCCCTAGCCGTTCGTGGCGGAAGCCGCGGTGCATTCGACCGGCGAGGACACGGACAAGCCGGACTCCGTTGTCCTGACGCGGCGCGAAGGCGCCGTGTGCACGGTGCTGATGCACCTGCCGGACGCCCTCAACAGCTTTACTCCCGAGTTGCGGGCCGGGTTGGCCGCGGCGCTGGAGGAAGCGGCGCGGGATCGCTCCGTGCGGGCCATCGTCCTGGGCGGCAGCGGCAGGTTCTTCAGTGCCGGCGCGAACCTGAAGCGGGGCACGGTCGGCGCCGGGTCGATTCGCTACATACTCATCAATGAATACAAACCCATTTTCGACGCGATCGTGCAGGCGCCGCAGCCCGTGATCGCCGCAGTGCAGGGAGGCGCCGCGGGCATCGGAATGTCGCTGGCGATGGCCTGCGACCTGGTGGTGATGGAAGAGAAAGCGTTCCTGCTTTCCCCGTTCACCAACATCGGCCTGATCCCCGACGGCGGCTCCACCTGGACGCTTGTTCAGGCCATCGGTCACCGGGCGGCCTTCGAGTTCGCCGCCGGCGGCGATCGAATGCCGGCGGCGCGCGCCAGGGAACTGAATCTCGCAAACCGTCTGGCGCCGCCCGGCGAGGCCCTTGCGGCAGCCGAAAGCTGGGCCGCGGAACTGGCGAAGAAGGCCCCGCTGGCGCTGGCGGCAACCAAGCGCCTGATGCGCAAGGCGGCCGCGCATTCCTACGAGGAGCTATTCCTGGCGGAGGCCGAAGCGCAGGAGAAGTGCGGCAACTCCGCCGACGCCGCGGAAGGCGTGGCCGCTTTCCTGGAGAAACGACCGCCCAGCTTCACCGGCGAATAACGTGCCGCGCAGGCTTCTCACCGACGACGAGTGGGAGCAATTCTGGCGCCACGGCAGCGTAACCACCTTCGAACGCAGCGGCAATCCGAATTACGACGGCGAGATCCGGGAGTTCTGGGAACGCCAGTTCGCGACGCTGCGCGAAGGCGCCCGGATTGTCGATCTCGCCACCGGAAACGGCGCCGTGGCTCTCCTGGCAGCGGAATACTCCGCAACGCACGACAGGCAGTTCCGTGTCGATGCGCTGGACAGGGCCGGCATTCGGCCCGAGAAGGACCTCAAGGAGGCCAAGGCGGCGCGGGAGTGGCTTAAAAGCGTCCGGTTTCGTGGCGGAGCGCCCAACGAAAGCACCGGTCTGGAAAGCGGGTGCGCCGACCTGGTGACTTCGCAGTACGGCTTCGAGTACGGCGACCCCTCGGCCAGCGCGCGGGAAGCAATGCGGATTCTCAAACCCGGCGGGCGCATTGCGCTCATCACCCACCACGCCAATTCGGTGGTGGTCAGGGAGGCCCGAGAAGGACTGGAACAGCATCGCCTGTGCCTCAGGCGGGAGCAATTGCTGACCCGGGCGCGCCGGGTCGTCGACGCGATGGCATCGGCGGAATCGGACTTCGAGAAGCGGATGCTCAAGCATGACACCAGAACGGAAAACCTGCGCCGCAAGCTGAACGCGGCAGTCGCGCGCGTCCAGCAGCAGGCGGGGCAATTCAGCGATCCGGGCAACGGAATCGGATTTGTCCTGAACGGGCTGCAAAGCGTGTTTGCTCCGGGGCTTCAAGCGGCCGAGAGGCGTGCGACGATCCGGCGGCTGCGCAAGGCGAGCGACGCCTATTGCCTGCGCATGGAGGACCTCCTGGCGGCGACGCCCGACGCCGGCGAGTTCGACCGTCTTCTGGACCACCTGCGTTCGGCGGGGCTGCTTGTCGACGGCTGGTTCCCGCTGGTTTACCGGGGAGAGGCGCTGATGGGCTGGGCATTGGCCGGCCGCAAGCCGCGTGCGGAAGAAGCGGCCGCAATGGAGTAGGATTGCGCGACTTTCCTCAAGGAGTTATTCAGGTGGACATAAAGGGCAAGACGATAGTGATTACCGGAGCCGCGCGCGGGCTGGGAGCGGCCATGGCGCGCCGGCTGGCGGCGCAGGGCGCGAACCTGGCCCTGTGCGATCTGAAGCGGGACAGCCTGAACGATACGGCTGCCGATTGCCGCGCGGCGGGCGCGGAAGTGCGGCGTTACGCCGCCAACGTGTCCGTCGAAAGCGACGTGGAGGCGTTCATGGACGCCGTGGCCTCGGACTGCGGCGCGCTCGACGTGCTGATCAACAACGCCGGCATTACCCGCGACAGCCTGCTGATGAAGTACAAGGACGGCGAACTGCTGGGCAGGATGTCGCTTGAAGACTGGCAGGCTGTTCTCGACGTGAACCTGACCGGCACCTTCCTTTGCGCCCGCGAAGCCGCCGTGCACATGGCGCGCTTTGGCGCCGGCGGCGTAATCATCAACATCTCCAGCCTTTCGCGGGCCGGCAACTTCGGCCAGTCGAACTACTCCGCCACCAAGGCCGGCGTCGCCGCGTTGACCGTCCTCTGGGCGCGCGAGCTGGCGCGCCACGGCATCCGCACCGCCGCGATAGCGCCCGGCCTGATCAACACCGAGATGGTGGCGGCGATGAAGCCCGAGGCCCGCGACCGCCTGGCCGCAATGGTGCCGGCGAAACGCCTCGGCGAACCGGACGAAGTCGCCCAGACCGCGCAGTTCATCCTGGAGAACGACTACATCTCGGGACGCGTGATCGACCTGGACGGGGGGCTGCGCTGGTAACGCGGGACGCGATGCGCGTAATCACCCTTAACGCCAACGGCATCCGCGCGGCCGCGCGCAAGGGTTTCTACCACTGGCTGCGACGGCAGAAGGCCGACTTCGTTTGCCTGCAGGAGCTCAAGGCGCAGGAGGACCAGCTTCAGGGCCGCGAGTTCTGGCCGCGCAACTGGCACTGCTTTTACGAGTGCGCCGAGAAAAAAGGGTATTCGGGCGTGGGTTTGTATTCGCGACAGGAACCGGACGAAGTGCTGCGCGGCTACGGTTCGGCGGAATTCGACGCCGAGGGCCGCTACCTTGAGGCCCGTTTCGGTCGCTTGAGCGTAGTGTCGCTGTACCTGCCTTCGGGGTCATCGTCGGAAGCACGCCAGGAAGCCAAGTGGCGGTTTCTCGACGAGTTCACGCCGCTGCTCGAGGCGGCGCGCGACAGCGGGCGGCAATACCTGCTTTGCGGCGATTTCAACATCGCGCACCGCGAGATCGACCTCAAGAACTGGCGCGGCAACCGGAAGAACTCGGGTTTCCTGCCCGAGGAGCGCGCCTGGATGGACCTGTTGTTCGGCGAACTCGGATTCGTGGACTGCTTCCGGCGGATCAACCCCGAGCCGGACCAGTACACCTGGTGGTCCAACCGGGGGCAGGCCTGGGCCAAGAACGTGGGCTGGCGCATCGACTACCACGTGGCCACGCCGGACCTGGCCGGGCGGGCCACCTCCACCTCGATCTACAAGCGCAAGCGTTTCTCCGACCACGCGCCGCTGATCCTCGACTATGCCGACTGAAAACGCGCAGTCACGAACGTACGCAAGCAGCGTGTTAGTGTCCCTGCGTCGATGAGCATACGCGTAGAGAAATACGGTGGCTTTGGCGCCTTCCTGCACCCTCGGGTGCTGGCGATGCTGTTCCTAGGCTTCTCGTCCGGACTTCCGTACCTGCTTGTTTTCAGCACATTGACGGCCTGGCTGGCTGATGTAGGCGTGCATCGCGGAACCATCGGCATGTTTGCCTTGGTCAGTCTTACCTTTTCATTGAAGTTTCTCTGGGCCCCGCTGGTAGATGGCTTCCGATTACCAGTTCTTCACAGACTGCTCGGGCGGCGACGCTCGTGGATGCTGCTGGCGCAACTGGGAACCATTGCGGGATTGGTGCTGCTGTCGACAACCAATCCACTGGAAAACGTAATTCCCGTAGCCCTGTTCGCACTATTGGCCTCATTTTCGTCGGCCACCCAAGACATTGCTATCGATGCCTGGCGGATCGAGGCGGTCAGGGTGGAGCGTCAGGCGGCCATGGCCGCCGGATATCAATACGGTTACCGGATAGCCATACTGGTATCCGGCGCCGGCGCGCTTTTCCTCGCCGATCAATACGACTGGGGGCTAACGTACCTCTTGATGGCCGTGTTTATGGTCGTCGGAATCGCGGCCGTACTTTCGATCGGGGAGCCGGAGCACGACGAATCGGCGCCGGCGAGGAGGAGCTTCTGGGAATGGACCAACTCCCATATCGTGCAGCCGTTCGCCGACATTTTTCGTCGATACGGACTATACGCACTGGCGATACTGGCCTTTGTCGCACTTTTCCGAATAAGCGACTATCTGATGGGCATCATGTCCATGCCCTTCTATCTGGACATGGGCTATACCAAGAGCGAAATCGCAGCGGTTGCGAAACTCTATGGAACGGTGGCGACGCTCGCGGGTGTCCTGGTCGGCGGCCTGGTGGTAAGTCGGTTCGGACTGCGTGGGCCGCTGATCGCATCGGCGATCCTGCTCCCGCTCACCAATCTTGCCTTCGCAGCCCTGGCCCTGGCCGGGGAAACGGATCTTTGGTTACTGGCGGGCGTTATCACTGGCGACAACTTCACTGTAGGTCTGTCCGGAACCGCGTTTATCGCTTTCCTGTCCAGTTTGACTTCCCGACAACATACCGCCACGCAGTACGCTCTGCTGAGTTCTCTTATGGCATTGCCCGGTAAGATCCTATCCAGCCAGGCCGGATTTGTCTCGCTGGATATAGGCTGGGTCAACTTCTACGTGCTCGTGTGCCTGGCCGGCATCCCCGCCATCCTGCTGGCGATCTACGTGACCCGCCTCAAGTTCTTCCAGTCCTCCGAGGCGATCGGGTCGAATTAGCGCTCCCGCCGCACGCGGTAGGCGGTTTCCCAGATTTCATGGCCGAGGGCGCTGCCGCGCGTCTCGAACCGCGTGGTGTAGCGGGACGGCGGGCGGCTCAAGCGCTCGAAGGCGGCGTTGCCGCTCATGACGGTTTCGATGTGCTCGGCGTACGGCGCCCAGTCGGTCGCCACGTGGAAAACGCCCCGCGGCTCAAGGACGCGCTCGATCAGCCGCACGAATTCGGGCTGCACCAACCGGCGCTTGTGGTGCCGTTTGCGCGGCCAGGGGTCCGGAAAGTACAGGCAAACCATCGCGAGCGAGGCAGGTGGCATCCGCTGCCCGAGCACTTCCACGGCATCGCCCTGGATCAGGCGAAGGTTTTGTACCCCCGCTTTCTCCGCCAGCAGCATGCAGCGGCCGAGGCCGGGCAAGTGGACTTCGATGCCGAGGAAATTCACATCCGGCGATTCCTGCGCCGAGCGAACCAGCGTTTCGCCGTTGCCGAATCCGATCTCCAGGACCGTCGGCGCACTGCGGCCGAACACTTGCTCGAACGAGATCGGGTCCGTTGATTCCTCCAGGCCGTAGACCGGCCAGAGTTCCTCAAGCGCCCGCTTTTGCGCCCGGGTAATACGCCCCGAACGGCGCACGAAACTGCGCGGCGGCGCCCGTTGCCCGGTCTGCGAATTCAAGCGATCCATACCCTCGCGGTGGCTGCGCGCCCGCCACTTGGCGGCAGTTGGAATCTAGCATAGACTTTGCCGCGGCGCGGGCGTAGTTCAAAGGCAGAACCTCAGCTTCCCAAGCTGATGATGTGGGTTCGATTCCCATCGTCCGCTCCAGTTCCTGCGAGCGCATCGAACCCCCTCTCGCATTCTTCGTTTCGGCTGCGTTCCGGTATGAGTCGCGCTGGGAAGAAATACTCGCATTACGCAGACGATTTGCCGGTTTCCTTTCTCTAAGTGGCAACCGATTCTGTAGCTCGTAGCGGCGCAAGGGTTGCGCCGCATATTTCAAACCATACAAGGAGGTAATCATGAGAGTACTACTCGACCAGGAATGCACCGCCGTTGCCGGCGGAAGCCAAGCCGAATGTGAAAGAAACGTGGAATTGGCCGGCATTGCCACTGGAGCAGTCATTGGCGGGGTAGCCGGAGGTATGGCGTTCGGCATTGGCGCCGTTCCCGGCACCCTTGCGGGCGCTGGCGTCGGCTCGCTTGTCGCGCAGGTTGCGGGGCCGCCTTTGTGCCGTTGGGACGAGAATCGGAGATCGGAAGATGACGACTCAGATGTCGAGGAGGGAAGCGCCTCCGGCAATCCTTTCCGCGCACCCTCCCATTCGCAGACCGGGGCGGCTGGCAATGTCTCGATGGACTCGGGGGCGCCGCTTCAACTCGTCGTCAGTACTTCGGATTTCTAGGCCTCTTTGCCGGAAGCCGAAACCAGGACAAGGAGGTTGATATGAGAGAGTTGACGCCGCGGGAAGTTCGCCTGGCGGCAGGCGGGAGACCGGAGGAATTTCGCACCCTCGTCAGGCACAAGATTCCGCGCTGGAACGAAACCCCCAATCACTGGGCGCTGTCGCCGGAGAGTCCGGCGGAAACACAGCCGGTGAGTCCGCAGGACACGGTGGCTCAGCAAACCTCCGAACCGGTTCCGTTGCACTGGCTGCCGTGCGACGAAGAATGGCCGGAAATGTTCTGACGCCGAACAGGCAGCAACCATAGAGGCCGGCCCGGTGGCCAACCATCCTCCAAGGCGTTCCGCCGACGACCCCGGTCTGTTCCGCGAGAACGCTTTGGCCAGCCGGCAGCATCGCTTCCTAGGAAAGGTGCTGTTGGCCGGGCCGGCCTCCACACCCTTTGCAGTCCTGATTGCATGCGCTTGCCTTGTGGCGCTGATCGCGCTGGCCTTCGTGATACAGGTGCCGAGCCGGCTGCATGCGCCCGGCGTGCTCCTGCCCGTAGGCGGCCTCACTACGATACCCGCCGAGCAAAGCGGCGTGATCGACGAGGTGCTGGTGAAGCCGGGCGACATCGTGGCGCCCGGCAGCACGCTGATGACGCTGGTCGTGGACCGCGCGCTTGCCGACGGAATCGGCAGCTATCAAACCCGGTCGTTATCGGCGGCGCATCAAAGGCGATTGCTGCTGGAGCGCAGGGAAAGGGAACGAAACGCCTTCGAGGCGAGAATGCGATCCATGCGGCTGGAGGAGACCGCGCTGAATTCCACGCTGGTATTGCTTCTGGCACGGGGGAAAAATGCGGCCCGCCAGGTTGAACTTGCAGACGCCGACTACAGGCGGCTCAAGGCACTCGCTTCTCAGGGACACGCGGCCAGCCGCGACGTGGAACCTGCGGAACTTCGGTGGTTGCAGGCCATGGCCCTGCTGGATCAACTCCGTTCCGCGCAGATTGAGACTGAGGCCGCCGCTGGCCGCATTTCCCAGGAAATCATTGCTGAATGCCAGTCCTTCCAGGCGCTGGATTTGAACCTGGAGATTGAATCGGAACGCCTGGCGGAACGAGCCGTGGAACTGGACGGGCTGTCGCGCCGGGCGGTCGTCGCGCCCATGCGCGGGCAACTGGCGGACGTGCTGGTGAGCGCCGGCAAGCCTGTCAACGTGGGCAGTGCGCTGGTCACCATGCATCCGCCCGGCGCGGAGATGGAAGCTCGGCTCTACCTCCCTTCAGCGGCTGCCGGACGAGCGGAGGCCGGTCAGGAGGCCGTGCTGAAACTCCCGGCCTTTCCGTCGAGGCAGTTCGGCGTATTGCGGGGCACCGTGACGGAAATGACGTCCAGCCCGCTTGAGGCAAACGCCATTCGCCTGGTCCCCAGTGTGCTCGCTCCCGCCTACGAGGCGCGCGTGAGTCTCCAGCAACAGCATATGCAGTCCAAGGGCCGCCGCTGGCCGCTACGCCCCGGGCTGGGTGTGGACGCCACCATTGTCGAGACGCGGCGCACCCTTATCCGCTGGCTGCTGGATCCGCTCATTCGCGGCGCCGGCGACACCTCAAAGGACATTGAGGAGCCTGCGCTTGCGAACCTTCAAGCAGACATTTGACATCGCTATCGGCCGCCCCAGGCGGCTGCGGCACATTCCCCAACACCAGCAGTCCGAGTGCGGGCTGGCCTGCCTGGCGATGATCGCCGATTTTCACGGACTGCGTCTGGACCTGACCGCAATTCGCGACCGGGCCGGGAGCGCAGGACGCGGACACACGCTGCAGACGCTGATGGAAGCGGCCGGGAAACTGGGCCTGAGTGGCCGCCCTCTCAGGCTGGAGCTTGAGGAGATTCGTCAACTCAAGGTTCCCTGCGTCCTGCACTGGGACCTGGACCACTACGTCGTGCTGGAAAAAGTGCGCAAGCAGCGGGCACTGATCCTGGATCCGGCAAGCGAACGTCGCTGGTGGCGTCTTGCGCAACTCGACGCGCACTTCACGGGCGTGGCGCTGGAAGTCACCCCGCGCGCGGATTTCAAGTCTGAGGATCTGCGGGGCGTGCTGCCGCTCAGGTCCATAGCCCGTTCATTCGACCGTCTCGCGCGCACGCTGGCGGGACTTACAATGATCGCTCTGACTTTGCAGGTGCTCAGTCTGGCGCCTCCCATACTGTCGCAAATTCTGATCGACGAGGTAACCACGTCTCAGGACTCCGAGCTGCTGCGCTCCATGCTGATCGCGATGGCGCTGCTGGCGGCAATAGCGATTCCGCTGCGGCTGCTCCAGGGCTGGATCGGAATCTGGCTATCGACCTCGATCTCGCTGCAGGCCTCCCGCAACCTCACGCGCCACCTGTTCAGCCTGCCGGTGCGCTTTTTCCGGGAACGGCATGTCGGCGACGTGGTTTCCCGCATGCAGTCGCAGTCGCCGATCATCCAGTTCGCGACGGGCTCGGTGGTCACGGGCATTATCGATTTGCTCAAGGTCGGCCTTACCGGCGTGGTGATGCTGATCTACAGCCCCGTTCTGATGATGATCAGCCTGGCCGGGCTGGCGCTTCGAACCGGTCTGGTGTGGAGCGTGCTTCCCGCGCAGAGGCGTTTGTCGCGGGACGGGCTGGTAGCGGGGGCCAGGCAAAGCTCGGCGCTGCTGGAATCGCTTCGCGGAAGCGAAACGGTCAAGGCGCTGGCCGGAGAAAGCGAACGCCTCACCGTTTGGCAAACGCACCTGGTGGACAAGCTGAACCTCGATGTGCGCAACGCGCGCATAAGCATGTACTCGGGGGCCGGGCTGAACGCGCTCGGAGAAGCCGAACAGATCGCGTTTCTGGGTGTGGGAGTGCTGGCACTGTTCAACGGTCAGATCACGCTGGGCGCGCTGTTTGCCTTCATGACCTTGCGGGGCCGATTCAGTGCGGCACTCGGCTCGCTCATCTCACTGTTCCAGCAGGCTTACATGCTGAGACTGCACGCCGAGCGGCTGGGGGACATCGTGGAGCACGAGGCCGAACCGGAGAACGGGCTGCCGGTTCGCCGGCTTGTCGGCGCGTTCGAGGCGCAAGGGATGGGCTTCGCCTACAGCAGCGGCGAGCAATTCGTCCTGCGCGGATTTTCCTGCCGCATTGAACCTGGTCAACTGGTCGTGCTGACGGGACCGTCCGGCAGCGGAAAGAGCACCCTGCTCAAGCTCCTGGCGGGACTGGAAACGACTACGGAAGGACGGCTTCTGGCCGACGGAACGGACGTGGGACGCCTGCATCTGCGCGACTATCGCCGACAACTTGGCCTGGTGCTGCAGGGCGACGTTCTGTTCCGGGGCAGTATTGCCGAGAACATCAGCTTCTTCGACCCGGCGCCAAACACGGAACTGATTGGCGAAGTCGCGCGTCTGGCGGCCGTGGACGAGGAAATCCGACAGTTCCCGATGGGCATGGCCAGCCAGATCGGCGATATGGGCTCGAACCTCTCGGGCGGGCAGGTGCAGAGGATCCTGCTGGCCCGGGCCCTTTACCGGCGCCCGCGCGCGATGATCCTGGACGAAGCGACCAGCCACCTCGATCCCGCTACCGAGGAGCGGGTCGTGGGTACGCTCCGCGATCTCGGAATCACGGTGGTATGCGCCGCGCACCGCCCGGCCATCCTGCGATACGCCGACCAGGTGATCGAACTGTCCGCATTCGCTCCCGGGGCGCGGCCCTACAATGCGGCGGATGATCGCGCCGCAACTGCTGGCATGGTGGGATAAGCACGGAAGAAAGCATCTTCCCTGGCAGAAGCACCGCACCCCCTACCGCATCTGGGTGTCGGAAATCATGCTTCAGCAGACCCGCGTGGAAACCGTGATGCCGTACTTCGAGCGTTTCATGGCCTCCTTCCCGGACGTGCAGGCGCTGGCCGCTGCGGATGATGACGATGTTCTGGCGATCTGGGCGGGACTGGGCTATTACAAGCGCGCGCACAACCTTTTGAAGGCTGCGCGGGTCGTGGTTGCGCAACACGGGGGCGACGTCCCCCGCGATTTCGACTCGCTCGTGGCGCTGCCCGGCATAGGCCGCTCCACGGCCGGCGCCATTCTTGCGCTGGCGCACGGGCAGCGCAGGGCCATCCTGGACGGCAACGCGCGGCGCGTTCTGGCCCGCGTGCACGCCGTGGAGGACTGGCCAGGCAAGGCCGCGGTCAGCAGGGCGCTATGGAACCTGGCCGAGACCAATACACCGTCGGAAAGGGTGCGCGACTACACGCAGGCGATCATGGATCTGGGCGCCACGGTTTGCCTCAGGCGCAACCCCCGCTGCGACGCGTGTCCGCTTGCCGAATACTGCCGCGCAAGGAAGCACGGCCTGACTGCCGAAATCCCGGCGTCCAAACCCAAGGCGAACCGCCCGCTCAAACGCAGGTCCATGCTCGTGGTGCAGCGACCGGACGGCGCCGTGCTGCTGTACCGGCGGCCCCCAGTGGGCATCTGGGCCGGGTTGTGGAGCCTGCCCACTCTTCAGGAGGAGGAAAGCGCCCCGGACTGGTGCAGCAGAGTTCTCGGATGCTCACCGCAAAGCCAAGCCGAACTCACGCCGGTCCGGCACAGCTTCAGTCACTTCGAACTGGAGATTCAGCCGATCCATCTGACCGTGAGCACGCCGCCCGCCGAGATCATGGAAGGCGATCAATGGCGCTGGCATGACGGCGCGCAAGCCCTCGGGATGCCGGCGCCCATTCGCCGCCTGGTGGAATCGATGGAAGTCGAGGCGACCGGTTCGCGTTGACGCGCCGGCGCGCCTTTTGCACAATCCTCGTTGATGACCCGAACCGTACAGTGCGTGCTCCTGGGCACGGAAGCCGAAGGATTGCCGCGTCCGCCCTACCCGGGAGAGCTGGGGCAACGCATCTTCGAGAACGTCTCGCAACAGGCATGGCGGCAGTGGTTGTCCCACCAGACCATGCTGATCAACGAGTATCGCCTCACCCCGATCGAGCCCGCCGCACGAAAGTTCCTGGAGGAGCAAATGGAGTCCTTCTTTTTCGGCGGAGGATCCAGCAAACCGGAAGGATATCGGCCACCGTCGGAATAACTCCGCAGCGCCTCGCGCGGGACATTCGCAAACGCGGGCGCGACGCTATAATCCGCGCACTTTCCCAAGGCCAGGTAGCTCAGTTGGTAGAGCAGCGGACTGAAAATCCGCGTGTCGGCAGTTCGATTCTGCCCCTGGCCACCAGGCTTCAGTTTCCCTAGCGGAACCAGCGGCTGCCGGGATATCGCTGCGCAAGCGGGCGGTCGATTCCCAGCCACAGGCCGGACGGCCACCAGAGGAACATAGCGACGACAATGAAGAACGGAATCAGCGACGCGTCGTAGTATCCGCCCACCGCAAAGCCGCAAAGGATGAAGAGGCTCACGCCCGCGGCGATGCGCGTTGTCACTCCCAGAAGCAGCCCGATGGCCGAATAGAGCTCGCCGAGAGTGATCACCCACGCCACCAGCACATACAGCGGGATGGCGAAATTCTGCAGAAACAGGGACGCGAACGCATCGGGCGGCATCTCCGTCAAACGGTGCAGAAAGACGTCTCTCAGGTAATCGCTGGTCAGCCAGTCGTTCTCGATCTTGTTTAAGCCCGCAATCAGCCAGAAGAGGGCAAACGGGGTTCGCAACAGCAGCAGATGGACCAGGATGCCGGCGAACCGCACCGGGTGGGCTTTTATCCACGTCCACTCCCAGATCCGCCGGAACTCGCGGACGGCCAGTTTCACCGCTCGGCCTCCGGCGCGCTGGCCTCGATACTCTCCAGCGCATCCCACAGGGGGAGGCGCGAGCAAAAACCGAGACCGGCATCCGTATCCGCGCCGATCCAGGCACGGGTAACGCGGTCGATGTTGCGATCGCCGAACTCAAGCACGCCGGGATCGAGCACAAGGCGGGCCTCGACAATCTCCCTGGCGGACCACGATCCTCCCGTTACGCGATACACATGCGCCGGCCGCTTGTGCCCGCGGGCCGCAAGCACATCCTGCCGGATGTTGGAAACAAACCACTCCCAAATGGTTCCGACCTGGGCCCAGAAAGTGCGCTTCTGTATGTGGTACAGCGTGAAATCTCCCTCGGGCGGCACGAAGTCTTCCCGCGGGAGACTCTCACCCGCCTGACACAGGACGACAACTTCGCACATCGTGCAGACTTCGCCGAAGGGGCCATAGAGGAAATAGTCGCGGTAGGCATCATCCGTGACCTGGGCCCGCGCGGGAACGGCCAGGACCAGGCTTGCGAGCAGGGCCAGCCCGGCGCAGGCTCGCCATGTATTTCCAGCGCCAATTCCAATCATCAGGCTGCTTGCCTCCCGCGCGCCGTGAATTTATCACAGGCCGCGCTGGCGATGCGTGCATGTCATTGACAGCCGCGGGCGAGCGGCAAGACAATAAATGTCCTGGCGCATTGGGGCGTAGCCAAGTGGTAAGGCAACGGGTTTTGATCCCGTGAATCGCAGGTTCGAATCCTGCCGCCCCAGCCAACCCGGGGTCAGTCACGGCGAGATTCTTCATGGCGGAACAACGTAGCGTAGAGCTTCCACGAATCACGATTCTTTCCGGCAACGCCACGCCATCGCTGGCCGAAGCGATAGCGAAGGCGCTGGGCGTGCGCCTTGGCCGGGCGCAGGTGCAGCGCTTCAGCGACGGCGAGATCAGCGTGGAGGTGCTGGACAACATCCGTGGGCGGGACGTCTTTATCGTGCAGTCCACCTGTCCGCCGGTCAACGACAACCTCATGGAGCTGATCCTGCTCGCGGACGCCTGCCGGCGCGCGTCCGCCTACAGGATCACGGCCGTCGTGCCGTACTTCGGCTATTCCCGGCAGGACCGCCGCTCCAGGGCCACGCGGGCGCCGATCTCGGCAAAGGCGGTCGCGGAAATGGTCTGCGCCGCCGGCATCGACCACCTGGTGACGGTGGACCTCCACGCGGACCAGATCCAGGGCTTCTTCTCGATCGCGGTGGACAACGTCTACGCCTCCCCGGTGCTGCTGGCCGACGCCTGGAAGCGGCTGGAAGAGGACGTGGTCGTGGTGTCCCCGGACGTCGGCGGCGTGGTGCGCGCGCGGGCGTTGGCGCGCCGGCTGGACAATACCGACCTGGCCATCATCGACAAGCGCAGGCCCAAGCCCAACGTTGCCGAAGCCATGAACATCATCGGCGAGGTCAGGGGCAAGGTGTGCGTGCTGATCGACGACATGATCGATACCGCCGGCACCCTCTGTCAGGCGGCCGGCAGCCTGCTGGACGAAGGGGCGAAGGAAGTGGTCGCCTATATCACCCACCCGGTCCTCAGCGGAAAGGCGCTGGAGCGGATCAACGGTTCGGACCTGACCGAACTCGTAGTCACCGACACCATCCCGCTAACCGAGGAAGCCGCCGCCTCCGGCAAGATACGCCAGCTCAGCGTCGCGGAATTACTGGCCGAAACCATGCGCAGAATCAGCCTGGATGAATCGGTCAGTTCCCTGTACCTGGACTAGGCCCACTCGACCGGTCCACGGCCGCTGGTCGAACGCCGGCTTACGCGCATGCTGCTGACGCGATCCGAACGCATGCTGGTCTTCGTGCTGGCGCTCATCACGATGAGCGGGCCCATGTCGCTGACCATTCTGTTCCCGGCCCTTCCGGTGCTCGAAGTCGAGTTCGGGGTTTCCCGCGCCATGGTCCAGGTCACCACTTCCCTGGCCACCTTCCTGATCGCTCCGGGGGTGCTCATCTACGGCCCGCTGGCCGACCGCTTTGGGCGGCGTCCGCCGCTGCTCGCCGCCCTGCTGCTGATGGGGGCGGGAAGCGTGATCTGCATGTTGGCCCCGAACATCGAAACCCTGATCGCGGGCCGCTGCATGCAGGGCCTGGGCGCGGCCGGCTGCCTCACGCTGGCGCGGGTCATGCTGAAGGACGCCTTCGGCCAGAAACGGCTGCCCCGGATGCTGGCCATCCTGACCATGGCGATGATGATCGGGCCCATGGTGGCGCCGGCCCTGAGCGGCTACATGACCGACACCCTGGGCTGGCGGAGCATTTTCGTGTTCCTGACCGTCTTCTTCATCCTGCTGATCGGCCTGTTCTGGCGGATCGAGGAAACGCACGGCGCGCGCCCGGGCGGGGGCAGGCGGGCCTTCCGCACCCTGCTCGCAAACCCGCGTTTTCTACGCTACTCCTTCGCCACCGGCATGATTGTGGGCGCCTACTACTGCTTCGGCGCCGGGGCGCCGCACGTCATAGAGACTATGCTCGGACACAGCGCCTCCACCTACGGCGTCTGGACCATGGCGCTCAGCTCCTTCTACTTCCTGGGCACGATGAGTTCCATCTGGCTCGGGCCGCGGCTGGGCGTGAACGGCTCGATGATGCTGGGCATGACGATCACCACCGTCACGACCTTCCTGCTGCTCGCATTGCTTTATGTCTTCGGCGCCAGCCTGACCGTACTGTTCATCGGCATGGCGCCATGGGCGTTCGGCTCCGGCGTCTTCATGCCCAATTCGCAGGCTGGTTCGCTGACCAGCGCCGGCCGGCACGCCGGCACCGCTTCCGCGATCACCGCGGCCCTGCAGCACGCATTCGGCGCCCTGGGTATGCAGCTCGTGGGATCGGTCCTTACCGATTCGGCCTATCCCATGGTCTATTGCGTGCTGGGTTTCTCCGTGCTGACGCTGGGCTGCGTGGCCATCCGCGCCGGCAGCCTCAGGCGCGCCGTGCGCCGCGCCGGCGCCTAGCCTTCGCCAGCTGAAGCCCTTCGTTCGTCCCCCTCCTCGCAGGAGCGTTGGAGCAGGGACTGCGAGAATCGAGCCAGGATGGCGCCTCCAGCGAGGAGGGGGACGAACGAAGGGCGAGGAAGCAGGAAGGGCGGGTCAGCCTCGGATCAGGTCCTCCAGCTTCGGGGCGCCTTCGCCGCGGTCCATACGCCCGCTGGTGAACCTGCGGATGTACTCCTTGTAGGCGCGCATCGCCTGCCAGCCGAACAGCCACATGATCGGCATGTTCACGACCAGCATCAATCCCGTACCAAGCGTGGTGACGGTATCGAGTTCGGCGTCCGTGCGCAGCCATCCCAGCGTGGCGACCAGCGCCAGCAGGCAGTAGCAGATCTTGTAGACCATGATTCCGACCTTGCGCGCGCCCAAGAACCAAACCGCCTGCTCGGCGTAGTAGCTCCAGGAAATGATGGTGGAGAAGGCGAACAGCCACACGGCCAGGCTGACCAGCCACTTGCCGAGGCCGGGAACAGCCGAATCCAGCGCCTGGGCGGTCATGGTCGCGCCCTCATAGGACACGTATACCCCGACGTCCCTCAATACCGGCGCCACCTTGCTGTCGATGGACTGCCATCGGATCGTCGCCTCCCCGTCGCCGGCAAGCACGATCTCGCCCGACAACTTGTGGAGGTTGTTGTCGGTGTCCGGGCGGAAATCCGCTACCGCCACCATGAACACCGACTCGCCGCCTGACCAATCGCCACCGGCACGCTCCGGGGCCGCCGTTTCCGCAATCGTCCAGGAACCGGCCGTCTCGGCCGCGACCACGTCAGGCGCAACGGGGAATTCGGCTTCCGGACCGCGCTTCCATTGCCCGGTGCTCAGGATCACCAACGCGGTCAGCGTGCACACGACCAGCGTGTCGATGAACGGCTCAAGCGCGGCAACGATGCCTTCGCGCACCGGCTCGTCGGTGCGCGCCGCCGAGTGCGCGATCGGCGAGGAACCCTGGCCGGCCTCGCTCGAGAACAGCGCGCGCTTCATCCCGAAGATGAACGCCGCGCCGGCCGTGCCGCCGATGAAGGCGCCGGTGCCTTCCAGCGACGAGAAGGCGCCGCGGAAGATCAGCGCGAACGATTCGGGAATCTGTTCGTAACTCAGCCCCAGCACCGTGATGCAGCCGAAGAAGTAGAGCACCACCATGAACGGCACCAGGCGCGAGGCAACCTGCCCGATGCGCTGGATGCCCCCGATGATCACCAGGCCCGCCGCGACCGCCAGCGCGAGACCGCACATCCAGGCCGGGACGCCGAAATAGCTCTCGGTCACGTCGCCGACGTTCCATGCCTGGAACAGGTTGCCCCCGGTTATCGCGGAAATGATCACTGAAATGCTGAAAATCACCGCGAACACTTTCCCGGCGGGACGCAGCTTCGGCCAGCGTGCGGGAACCCCCTGGTCCACTACCATCATGGGTCCACCATGGGGATTCCGCGGGTCGTCCGTATTGCGATACAACATGGTCAGCGTCACTTCGGTGAGCTTGACGGCCATGCCGCACAACCCCACGACCCACATCCAGAAAACGGCGCCCGGACCACCCAGGCTGATCGCCAGGGCCACGCCGCCGATATTGCCGAGGCCGACCGTGGCGGACAGGGCCGCGGACAGCGCCTGGAAATGGGAAATGGCGCCGGGGTCGTCCTTGTCGTCGTATTTTCCGCGCGTTATGGCCACTCCATGGGTCAGCGCGCGGTACTGGCAAAAGCCGCTCCAGATGGTAAACAGGACACCTGTTCCCAGTACCGCGTACAGCATCCAGTTGTGCCAGATCACGGCATTCAGGGCGTTGAAGAAGTTCATTACATCCACGGCAGTCACTCCCCTTCTTTCGCCGGGATGATATACGAGTGCAAGCGCCGGGGAATCCGGCCGCTACAACTGGACATCCGCGCCTCACGGCGCATTTGCATAGGACCGTGTAAGCGTCAAGCCGGACGGCGGAACGTCCTGCTTATCGATCGGACTGAGACTGCTACTCCGCCGCCGGCGGGTCGTCGAACATCGGCCGGCCCCATTCGGAGCTCAGCGGCTCGTAGTTCTCGGGGCCGATTTCCAGCGAAGACACGTCCATGATGTGGGTCTTGATTCCCGCCATGAAGCCTCCTGCCTTGGCCCGCGCCCACGCCAGGAGTTTTCCGTTCGGGGCCATGCCGGGCAAGCCGTCGAATCCCGGAAAGGTGGTCAGACGCACGGGTTCGCCACCGGCCAGATCGCCGAGGAATATGTCCCAGTTACCCAGCGGGCCGGCGTCCTGTTCCGTAACGCGCACGAAAACGTAATGGCGTCCGTCCGGCGCCGGGTTGGGCGCCCAGTTCATGTCCCCGTCGAAGGTGTAGCCGCGCCAGTTGGAACCGTCGATGTTGATCGTCATGACGATCATGGGCGTGGGCCTGATCCTCTTGTAATCCGAGTCGCGCCAGGAGCGGAACATCAGGTGCTCGCCGTCGGGCATGAAATACGGAGAGCCTTCCTGCCAGTCGTCGGTGTCCGTGATGCGCTGCTCGTCGGTACCGTCAGGGCGTATGCGCCACAGGTCCTGCCGGCCGTCGATGTTGCGGCCGAAAGCGATCCACTCGCCGGTGGGCGATACGACCACTTCCGCTTCGTACCACTCGTTGTGGGTCAGCCGGCGGCGGTCGCTGCCGTCGACATTCGCAATATAGAGTTCGCCGCCCGTGGGATACTCGTCCTCATCCGACCAGTTTCCGACCGGCAGATGCAGGTTGTCCCGGGTGGATGTGAAAATCACCCGCTGCTGATCGGGAAAGAAGTACGAGCAGGCGTCCTGATCCTTGTCGTTGATGCGGGTAATCTCGGTGCCTTCGATCGTGTAGGTGTAGGTCAGGTTGCCGTGTCTTCCGGTTGCGCCCTGTACCGCGTCGGGATCGCGGGTCTGGGCGATCAGGTGATAACTGTCCGGCGCGAAGTAGGCCTCGGCCGATACCGGGATGTTCGGTATCTCGTAATACGGGAGCATCTCGTCGGTCTGCCACTCGATGCTGTCCGGAGTCGCCGCCTCGGCGGGCGCCGCTCCGGCCGGTTGGGCCATGAGGGCCGGCGAAAGCCCATACGCGGCAAAGGCGAGAACTACCGCAATTGGAAGGGTCCCGAAAACGGAACGGGAGTTGGAACGGATTTGTTGGCGATGCATGACTGCGCCTCCCCCAGGTTGTAGCGCCGAGCGCCTAGTGTAAAGAAAAATTCGAAAGCCCGGGCGGGCGGGCGACCGAAGCGGGGACGCGGGGCATCTCCTTTACGGGAGATACCCACGGGTGAAACATGAAAACCGGGGCCCTTAGGGCGCGGTTATCGCCGAACTCAGCTGCTTCAGCGCCTGGTTTTCGATCTGCCGGATTCGTTCGGCGGACACACCGTAGCGGCCGGCCAATTCGTGCAGCGTGGTCTTCTTCTCGACCAGCCGGCGGGAAGTGATGATGTCCCGCGAACGCTCGTCAAGACCCGCGAGCGCTTCCGCCAACTGTTCGCTTGCCCGCTCCATGGCATCGGCCTCTTCCAACTCGGCCGCCGGATCCAGGTCGGAACTCGGCAGATACTGCGACGGCGAATACGTCTGCTCTTCGCTGTCGGACGTCGGCGGATCGAAGGTGATGTCCTGACCGGCCAGGCGCATTTCCATCTCCGCCACTTCCTCGGGCTTGACCCCGAGATACTCGGCCACGGCCTCCTGCTCGTCGGGCGACATCCAGCCCAGCCTCTTCTTGAGCTTGCGCAGGTTGAAGAACAGCTTGCGTTGGGCCTTGGTGGTGGCCACTTTGACCAGGCGCCAGTTGCGCAGGATGAACTCGTGAATCTCGGCCCGAATCCAGTGGACGGCGAATGTCACCAGGCGAACGCCGACTTCGGGATCGAAACGCTTGACTGCCTTCATCAGGCCCACGTTGCCTTCCTGGATCAGGTCGGCCATCGGCAGCCCGTAACCCTGGTAACGACTGGCGATGTGCACGACGAACCTCAGGTGCGCCAGGACCAGTTGCCGGGCGGCGTCCAGGTCGCCGTCCTCGCGTAGCCGGGTCGCAAGTTCCCGCTCTTCCTCCTGGCTGAGCGAGGGGACCGATCCAACCGCCTGAATGTACGCATCCAGGCTGCCCAGCGGGCCCGCCAGGATCAGGTCGCGGTTGGTCGCGGCAATTGCGGTGTTCATCGAATCATTGGCCATTGCGCAATGGATTTTATCATTTTCTGGGGGCGGACCCTGCGTTTTTCAAGCGTGCGCATGGGAGAGAAGGCGTCCTGCCCTCTCTCCCGGGGTTTCTCCGGCGTTAGAAGCGGTAGTTCAGGCGTATGCCGATCTGCCGCGGATCCGGCAGATAGCCATACACGGTTGAGGCGATTCGCGGCGCGGGCAGAATCGTGAACGGAGCTCCGAGTCCCGTCGTGTCCACCAGGATGGCGAACCGCCAGTCGCTGACCGGCATGCCGGGGCCGCCGCCGGCCCATGTGATCGTGTCGTCGTCGAATAAGTTGTTCACGTAAACCGCGAATTCCCACTCATCCGTCGCCAGGCCGAAATTCATGTTGGCGCGCATATACGACTTGAGGATCTTCTTGTTGAAGTCCTCCATGAATCGTTCGCTCTGGTAGAGGGCGCTGAAGGACGCGAAGGTGTCCCATCCCTGCCGAATCCTGGACGGCCCCTGATACGAGAGCGTGAACTGCCAGGCGTGATCCGGCGTGCGCTCCAGGTCGAAGCCGCTGCGATCCACCTCGCAGACGGCGCGACCGCCGGCCATGACCAGGTTGCAGTTGCCGATGCGGGCTGGATCCGCCGAACTCGTGGTAAGAACCTTGTAATCGGTGAACTCCCCGTTCAGCCAGGTATAACCGCCCGAGAGCCTCCAGTTGTCGGTAATCAGCCAGTTCACATCCAGTTCCAGGCCGTGTATTTCGGCCCCGCTGGCATTGCTGATCACGGTGCCCAATTGGCCGCGAACCACTCTCTGGATGCTGATCTGCTTGTCGGTGAAGTCCTGGAAGAAATAGGCGCCGTTAAAGCGTAAACGTCCGTCCAGCATCGTGCGCTTCATGCCCACTTCCCAGACCTGCATTTCCTCGGGCTCGAACTCGATCTCGTCGGGCTCGCCGTTACCGTTGGCGTCCGCCCCGAATCCGCCGAATCCCAGCGTGCTGAATCCGCCCGGCTTCTTGGCGATGGCCCAGGAGAAGTACCACATCGTGTCGTCCGACTGGTCCCATTGCAAACCCACCTTGGGCGTGACGTAGCTGTCGCTGCGGCTGAAGGACAGTGGCGTGGAGAAGTTTCCGGGAGTGCCGAAACCATTGGGCGGATAGGCGCCCCAGGACACGCCCGGAATGCAGTTGCCGGAACTTCCGCAGGCCTGCAGCGACCCCGTGCCCTCCGCGCGGCGTGCCGCCGGGTTGTAGGTATTGGGTGCGGTCACGTCCGTCGTTTCGTCGGTCCAGCGCGCTTCAGCGCGAAGCGAAAGCGTCTCCGTCACATCGAAATCGAATGCCAGGTAAGCGGAACGATGGTCCGTATCACGCAGTACCGAGGTCACCCCCGTCTGGTCATAGACCTGCTGGGCGATCAATGCAGCGGGATAACTACTGTATTTGCAGGTATTCCGGGCGGGGTTGGGTGGAATTCCGAATCGCGGATTCCCGCCAAACGTGTCGATCGTGAACGCGGGAGCGAACGGACTGGGCTTGATGCGAAGCAGGCTGCAGTAGGTGCCGCCGGTGATAAGCGTGTTGTTGCGTTCGTTCTGCTCCACGTCCTCCTGCCACAACTGCGCGCCCACGGCGAAGTTGAATCGACCTTCAAACTCCGATATGTAGCGCAACTCCTGGCTCAGGAGCGAGGTGTTTGTGCTGATATTGGAGTGTTGACTGGCGATGCTTATGTCCATTCCGTTCGGTCCGGCTTCGGCTATCTTGTCAAGATCCATCGAGTCGGTCGCATCCGCATCCGCCACTCCGGTGAGCGCACTCAGCGTGCCTGGTCCCACGGACCAGTCGGCAACCAGCGAAAACCGAAGCACTTCGCGCGTCGATCCGGGAAAATCGTCATTGCCGATGCCCCTGCGATAATCCGGAGTCAGTGTGACTTCCAGTTCATCGCCATCGGGGATTTCGCCAATTACGCCGGGATGATCCATGTCATCGAACACCGCGGGATCGTTGGGATCCGCCGCCCGGGTGCGCAACAGGTGGTCCTGGATGATTTTCGCAGGCCCGTCGCAATCGTCGTCGTTCACGTATCCCCCGTTGCACCGGGATGCCGCGGCCGGCACGCGGTTGATGCCGTTGAAGGGAATGTTGGCCTGCGGCGCCACCTCGAACTCGTCGTCGGAGTATTCCACGCGCATCTTGTAGCTGGATGAGTCGTTGGGTTCGAACTTCAATGTGGCGGCGATGCCCATTCCATTGCCGCCGCCGATGTCGTTGCCGGTAATCGAGTTCTGGTGGAAGCCGCCCTCCTCCCAGTACAGCGCGTTCAGACGGTATCCGGCCCTTTCCCCCATCGGCCCCGAAAGGCTGCCCTTGAACGTGTAATAGCCTTCCTCCGCCCCGTCGAGGCCGAACTCGCCTTCCGTTTCATCCGACGGGTCGCGCGTTACGTACTGCACCGCGCCGGCGAAAGCGCTTCGACCGTAGAGGGCGCTTTGCGGGCCCTTCACGACTTCGACGCGCTCGATGTCCAGCATGCGCGGATTGATCAGGTTGGTGCCCCCGGCCACACCGATCGTTTCACTGGAAATATCGATGCCGTCAATCAGAGTGGCGGCGTTCGGGCGCCCTCGCGTAGGCGCCAGGCCGCGAATGACCAGCCGCGTATCGGCAGCGGAAAAACCCCTGTCGAACTGCAGGCTGGAATCGTGGTGGGCGATCTCGTTCAACTCCTTGACGCCGGCGCGCTCCATGTCTTCGCGGCTCAATGCATTCACCGCGATCGGAATGTCCTGGAGGTTCTCCTCCTTCTTCCGCGTGGTGACGACAATTTCCTCGAAGGCCGTATCGACCTGCGCCGCCGCGGGCAGCGCCATCAGCGCTCCCGTTGCAATCGCGATGGAAAGTGAAAGAATTCGGCTACAAGTTGCTTTCATGCCAACCCCCCCTTAAAAGGTTGTGCGAGGCTCCCCCGACCCCGGGCAAGTTGAATCTGCCCGACGTAAGGTTACCCGAATTCATCCGCTATTTCATCCAACCCTCCAGATACTCAGGCCATTTCCGGTCGATTTCGTCCAGCAGGTCCGGGCATTTCTCCTCCAGCAGCACGCGCGATACGGGTGGCCAGACGTCAGGTCCGCCCTCGCCGGGAAGTTGTTGCGTAGCGTCGATGATAATCTTGCTCGTGATCCCCGTGGTTTGCATGCTGGGATCGGGCATGCGCATCTGCGTTTGCGGTATTACGACGCTGGCGCTGGGCTGCCAGCGCGCGCCCAGCACATGCAGGATGTTGAGCGGCTTGAGAATGTTCACGTCCTTGTCGACGACAATGACCACCTTGTTGAGGCCGGGGTTGGCGGCCACCGCCTGCCCGGCCGCCATGCCCTCCCCCGGAAACTTCTTGTCGATACTGACGAGGCTGACGCCGTTAGCGCCGCGCGGCGTGTAGATCGCTTTCAGTCCGGGAATCAGTTTCCTGTAGCGGTGGTATTCGGCCGCGCATGAAGGACCCTTGGGCATGTCGGCCGCAACGCCGGTAAAGGAATTGAAGAACATCGGATTGCGGCGGTGCGTGACGGCCGTAATGTTGACAAAGAAATTGTTCCGCTTCATCAGGCCCAGATAGCCGTACATTTCCCCGTACGGGCCTTCGTCCTCCGCCTGGTCCAGCGGCACCTCGCCTTCGATGATCATCTCGGCGTGGGCCGGCACCATGATGTCGTTGGTCTCGCTCCTGACGAGTTCGATGGGCTTGCCGATCAGCCCGCCTGCGATTTCAATTTCGCTTTCGCCGAAACCGGCCATCTTGGTGCTGCTCACGGACCAGACGGCGGGATCCACGGCAACCGCGATGGACACCCGGCATGCGCGGTCTCCGCGCCGCTTCATGCCCATGAGCAGCCTCCAGCCATCCTGACCGGGTTCCGGGTTCAATCCGATCCTGTTCTTTCCCTTGACCTGGCAGCGATAGGTGCCGACGTTCGCCCCCAGCCGCCTGTCGTGCATGAATACGGCCCCCGTATTGATGTAACGGGCGGCATCGGCCGGATTGTTCTTGAGCCAGGGAAACCTGAGCAGATCGATATCGTCTCCCTTCAGTCGAACTTCCTTGCAAGGAGCATTGGACGGTTCGACATGAACGGGCTTTATCTTCATCCAGTTCCCGGCCTGATCGATGCGCGTCATCAGCTTGTCGCGTGTCGCCCGGTACATCTGCTCGTCGTTGTCGCTGATGTCTTCGACACCGAACGGCAAGGCCTCGATGTCCCAGTTGCCGTAGAGATTGGCGACAACCGGGCCGTCGCGCCACTCTCCGTCGATTTTCATGCGCTCGATCAACAGGGCGGGCGCGTCTTCATATCCGTACTTGTCGATCAGGCGATACATGACGCCGGTGGCCTCATACTTGTCTTGATCGATCACCTTGAGGCGCATCAGCTTGCCCCGAGCCTCGATGGCGTGGACAAAATCGCGCAGCGAGTCGTAAGGACCTGTTCGTAGAGAATTATTCTCCTGATCGCGGGCAACTGGCATAAGCTTGTGTCCTGTGGATTCCACGCCATTTTAGAAGGACGAGGTTCCAGGAGTGCTTAGAACCGCAATTTGTACCGTGCTGGCTTCCGCGGCTTGCGGCGTCTTCAACGCCGCAGTTGCACAGCCTGAAGGGGCGCCCCGGGTCGTCAACCTGCGCGAGCTGAATATGGCCGAGGCGCCGCCCGATCTTGTTGCCAGGCTGTACCAGCGGGAATGCGCCGTCTGCCACGGGGAGGCCTTGCAGGGAGCGCCCCAGGGGACGGCGCTCAGGGGAGCCGAATTGCTTCATGGCGATTCGATAGACGAAATTGCCGGGAGCACCGCGAGAGGATTTCCGGATCGGGGCATGCCCGGGTTTTCTGCGACGCTCAGTGATCAGCAGATCCGGGCTTTGGCCCTCTACATTTCCGAGCAGCGCCAGGGCACCAATCTGGAGGATTTCCGCTACAACGCCCCGCTGGAAATACCGGCAGGCACCATTGAAAGCGAACACCACGACTTCGTTGTCGAAACGGTGATCGACGGGCTTGATCCTCTGCCGTTCTCCATTGAACCATTGCCCGACGGCGGTCTGCTGCTTACGGAAAAGCGCCGGGGCCTGAGCATCGTCAGCGCTGAAGGGGAGCAATCCGACCTGATCCGGGGGGCGCCCAAAGCCTGGGACGACTCCTTCAACTTTGTCGGCCAGCCGATGGGCCTGGGGTGGATGATGGAAGTGGCCCTGCATCCCGACTACGCGAACAACGGCTGGGTTTATCTCCACTACGGCGACCGGTGCTCCGGCTGCAACGACCTCAGCCGGCAATCGGGGCAGGACGTGTCGATGAACAAACTGGTGCGCGGGCGCATTCGGGACGGGGCCTGGGTGGACGAAGAGGTGCTCTGGCAGGCGGACCACGCACACTACACGCTGATGCCGGAAATCGCCGCGGGCGGCCGTATCGCTTTCGACGGCGATGGTTACGTGTACTTCGGCGTGGGCATCAAGGGTCCGATGGAACACATCGGCATACAGGACCTGAGCACGCCCTACGGCAAGATCATGCGCCTGCATGACGACGGCCGCGTGCCGGCGGCCAATCCCTATGTCGGCACGCCCGACGCCGAACCGGCGATCTGGACCTATGGCCACCGCAATCCTCAGGGCCTGGAGTTCAATCACGACAGCAACGAACTGTGGAGCACCGAGATGGGTCCGCGCGGGGGCGATGAGATCAATCTCATCGAACCCGGGCTTAATTACGGTTGGCCGCTGTTCTCTCTCGGGGTCAACTACACCGGCACGCCGGTCGCCTGGGGCAGAGTGCTCGGCATTGAATTCGACGTTGCCGACATCCGGCAGCCTTTGATTGACTTTACGCCCGCGCCTGCCCTGTCAAGCTTTGTGTTTTATCGGGGCGACATGTTTCCCGAATGGAACGGCGACCTCATTGTCGGTACCTTGCGGGCTTCCGACCTGTTGCGCATGCGAGTGACGGACCATCAACTGGTGCATCAGGAAACGCTGCTGGAAGACGTGGTGCGGTTTCGCGATATCGAGGTGGGAGCGGCCGGGGAGATTTATCTCCTGTTGGAACACGACAGCGGCGGACAAATCATCAAGCTCGTATCAACCTCGGTCAGGTCTTGATCCAGCCGTATTGGGTGTTGCTGGGCTGACCGCCTTCGTGGCCGTACCAGTTCTTCAGTTGCGATAGCCCGTCGGCGGGAAGAGCCTTGCGCGCTTCGTCGGGATCGATGCCGTACAGGCGCG
The DNA here is from genome assembly GCA_009838035.1 of Gammaproteobacteria bacterium. Classification (NCBI taxonomy): domain Bacteria; kingdom Pseudomonadati; phylum Pseudomonadota; class Gammaproteobacteria; species Gammaproteobacteria bacterium. Next base: position 67,706 of record VXSK01000005.1, on the reverse strand, counting down.
CGGCGTTCAGTCCCAGGATCTTGTCCTTGTCGGCGTCCGTCAGATCGGGATAACCGAACTCCTCCTGCAGCTCCTCGGGCATCCTGAAGCGGCGGAAGGCCTCGATCTGCCATTGCGGCGATCCCCACCAGATGGCGTCCGTGCCCCAGATCACGTGATCGGCGCCGTACGCCTTGAGGATCTGCCCCAGGAAATGCGCGCACACGTTGGGATGGGTAATGACCGTGTGGCCGAAGGTGGTGCCGAGTTCCATGTATACGTTGGTCATGTCGGGGTTGGCTTCGCGCATGCGCACCAGGTCGGTGGTCCAGGGCAGGTAGCCGCCTTCCTGTATGTAGCCGTCGCCGGGCGGCAGTTCGTAATTCGCCGCCTTGAAGCCGGAGTGATAGATGATGAAGTTGATGTCGGGGTGGTCGCGGGCCGCCTTTTCGATGTCGCGCGGATGGTTGTGCTCCAGGCTGCTGCCCGGCAGCGGCAGGCCCTTGTGCACGCAAACCAGATCCATGCCGTAGCCGAGAATCTTCTCGTAGAAGGGATACATCAACTCCTCGTCGTCCATCCAGAACGGGAACTCGCCCTTGCGCTCCACCACGCCGGGATAGAACTTCCAGGAATCCACCTTCAGTTCCAGCGCCATGCGCTCGGTCTCTTCGAGGAAATTCGGGAAGAACGGCGCCGTCAGCCCGTGCGCCAGCAGCCGCTGCGATCCGGCCATCGCGTTGATCCGCTCGCGGCCCTCCACCATCTCGTCCGAGTTGAGCACGTTGAAGAGGTTGGAGGCCACACCGCTGATGACCGCCACCTGTGTATCGCTGTCGAAGAACACTTCCTTTATGAAGTTGCGGAACTGCAGGTCGCCCTTCTGCGGCTCCACCCCGGCCAGCTCCTTGTTGAACGGCGCCGAGAGCTTGCGGAAAAACAGCGGCTCCACCCCATCGGTGCGCACGTGATGCGTCTGCACGTCGAAAACGAATGAACTCTTGGGCCAAAGCTCGGGGTACGCCTCCAGATCGTAGGTTTCCGACGCGTGCACGCGGAACCAGGGACCGAACACTTCGTTCATCGCCATGAAGGCCATCGCCATTCCGCAGCTTCCTGCCAGAAACTCGCGGCGCGAAAGTCCCAGGGTCTTGCTGCGTTGCGCGGACCATTCCTTCAGCAGCAATTCCACCTTGCGCTGTTCGGGCGTCTGCGACGTCGGAAAATATTCCTCATTGGAGATGATCTGCGTCGGAATGGGCAGGCGGCCGTCCTGCGGCCGGTCGAGGCGGTTTTTCTTTATCCACATAGGCGGAACATTCCTCCCAAGGACCACTGCGCGGATTGTGCTCCGCAGCATAGCAGAGCGGTGGTTTATCATTCGCCGCTGTTCTGAGGAGGGGGAGCATACCCATGACGAGAAAACACTGGCTGCCGGGCCTGTTTCTGGTGCTGATGAGTGCCGCGGTTGGTGACGACGAACCGGTGGGTGCCTGTACTTATGTCCAGGAAAACATGTTCGCGGGTCCGTTCGACGTTTGCCAGGCGCCGGTAACGGAAGCCGCCTGCACGGAACTGGGCCAGACGGACGACAACCATGACGCAAGCTTCGCCGAGGGCGCCGAGTGCAACGCCGAGCGCGAGACGGTGGGGATCTGCGATCTGGGAGATTCGAAGCAACACTATTACACCGGAGACGCCTTCGCGCTGGAAATCGGCTGCGGTTTCCAGGGCGGTGAATGGATCGCCTCCGAAGGGGACGAAGCGGAAGAATAGCCCCGGCCCGCACCCGCCGGAGCCGGCTTAAGCCCTTCCTTTGCCCGCCTCCTCGTGGGAGCGTTGAAGCAGGGACAGCGAGAATCGAGCCAGGATGGCGTCTCCTACGAGGAGGCGGGCAAAGGAAGGGCGGGATCGAAGCTCCGCCAAGGCGCCGGCTACTTCGGGAGGGACACTCCCCAGCGCCATTCCAGACCGGCATACAAGGACCGTGGCCGTCCCGGGAAATAGCGTTCTCCGCTGAAGACCGTGTAGTCGGCTCTGTCCGCGTATGCGCGACCGGTGACGTTCAGCAGGCGCAGGTAGGCGATGACGCTGGGCCCCAGCGCCGCGCGCGCGCGCAGATTCAGGATTTCATGGCTCGGGTAGCGATGGAGGTTTTCGGGCTCCATGAAGTAGCCTGAAGTCCAGAGCCACTCCAGCTCCACCTGCCAGTCTGACTCGTCCCGCCAGCGAATGCGCGTCCCGCCGAACCAGCGAGGAGCCGTGTCCACGTCGAGGCCGTTCAGATTGACGCCTCCAAGCAGGTAATCCTTGTCGTAACGGTGCCGGGCAACGCTGCCGACAAGTTCCACCGTCAGCCCGGATATCGCTTGCCAGGAAACGTCGATCTCGAACCCGTCGTGGCGGGTGCCGCCGCCCGCGCGGTTGAACAGCTCCGCATCCCGGAACAGGACGTTCCGCTTGCGCATGTGATACAGCGCCACCTGCGCGGCAAAGGCTTCGCGGCGGAAGGACGCGCCCAGTTCCGCCGCCCGAAGCTGTTCTGGACGTAAGTCGGCCGTGGCCTGTGCACCCTGCAGACGGTACAGCTCGGTGGCCTGCGGCATGCGAAAGCCGTGCGAGAGACTGAGCCAGGCGCGTGCGCTGACTGACGGACTCCAGATGATGCTTGCCTTGGGCGAGACCGTCCCGAAGCTGTCGGCGCGATTGGCCGGGCGACTGTAGCGGCACCCACCGAAGCCGCAGGGCGTCAGGTCGTCGCGCGTGCGCCCCGCGGGCAGCATGGTGCGGTAGTCGTAGCGAGCACGTTCGTAACGCGCCCCGAAGCTCGCGATCCATCGGCCACCAAGACGCAGGTCCAGATGCGCGAACGGCGCGAACCAGCCGGCGTCCACCTCGTAGTCGTAGTGATCGCCGGCTGGAAAGACGGCCCGCACGAACGCGCTGCCGGCGGCATCGCCCTCTTGCCACTGGTTCAGATCGCCCTGCGCGTACTCGAAATCCAACCCGGCAATGAGGCGCCCGGCCGGACCGTCGATATAGGCGGCCGTCTGCAGGCCGGCGCCGGAATGGCCGTTGCGCTCGAACGGGTCGCCGGGCAGGAAGTGCATCCGAAAGCGCATGCGCGAGTAGCGCAGGTACGGCGTCAGGACCAGCGACCAGGCTTCATTACGGCGATACTCAAGGCGTGCCCAGGCACGCAGATTGAGCGCCTTGCGAAAGGCTTCGGGGTCCGGATTGGAGCGGGCGGTTCGCGGGTCGCGATAGCTTTCGAGTCCGGTGATGTATCCGGCGGTGTCCTGGTCCAGCCCGCTCATGGCCACGGCGCCGGTCCAGACCCAGGTTCGCCTGCTCCCCGAACGGAACGCATTGAGCTTGAACTGCCGGTAGCCGGAATCGTCGCGAAAACCGCCGTCGCGCACTACCGTCAACCTGAGGCCGCTGTCCGACGCGCCGAACCGGTTCAGCCGGAACCGGGCCAGACCGTACGACCCCAACTCAAGGCCGGCAAGCGAAGACCCTGCGCTGCGCGCGGTAATGACGTTCACGACACCGTGCAGCGCGTTGCCTCCATACACGGCCGTGCCCGGCCCACGCAGCACCTCTATGCGCGAAGCCGCCTCGTGATGGGCGAAGAAAAGTTCGTTGATATTGCAGAAGCCCGGCGACGTGAGCGGAATGCCGTCCTCGGCCGTCAGCAGCGCGCCGCAGGCGCCGGCGCCGGTGAGCACCGGCGAACGCAGCGCCGGCAGGTACTCCTGTCCGTTGCCCCGCTGCAGGTTCACGCCGGGCACCCGCGCCAGCGCCTCCTGCACGTGCGTCTGTCCGGGCAGTCCGCCGAGGCGCTCAAGGTCCAGCACGCTGAGGCTGCGTCCCACGCTCTGTGCATCGCTGGGACGCCGCTGCGCGGTCACCACGATTTCCTCGACATCGGCGCTGGCGCCGTTGCTGTCCTGGGCATGGACGGCAGGCAGCAGCAGGCATTGGGCAAGCGCAAGCAGCCATGGCAGGGCGTACTGCCGATACCGGCGCATCACGGCGTCAGTTTTCCTGGAGCTCGTGGCGCGCGATCAGCAATTGCTGAATCTCGCTTGCACCCTCGTAAATCCTCAGCGCACGTATCTCGCGGTACAGCCGCTCCACGACGGAACCGGCCCGGACCCCCTCGCCGCCGAACAACTGCACCGCGCGGTCGATCACCTTTTGCGCGTGCTCGGTCGCGAACAGCTTGGCCATCGAAGCCTCGCGGGTTATTCGCTCCTGCCCCGAATCGCGCGTCCAGGCGGCCCGGTACACCAGAAGGGCCGCCGCGTCGATGGACGTCGCCATATCGGCCAGGGCCGCCTGCGTGAGCTGCAAGTCGCCCAGGATCCCGCCGAACAGCTCCCTTCGCCGTGCTCTCTGCAGCGCTTCACCGTAGGCCCGGCGCGCCATGCCCAGCGCGGCCGCGCCCACGGTGGAACGGCACAGGTCCAGAGTGCCGAGCGCTACGCGCAGCCCGTCTCCCGGCGCACCCAGCATCGAGGAGGACGGCAACCGGCAGTCGCTGAATTCAAGGTTGCCCAGCGGATGCGCCGCAATGACCGGAGTGCGCTCGGCGACCCGGAGGCCGGGCGTATCGGCCGGCGCCACGAACGCGCTGAAACCCCGCTTGCCTTCGGCGGTCCGGGCGAACACGACGTAGAAATCGGCAACTCCGGCGTTCGAAATCCAGGCCTTGGCGCCATTGAGCACGTAGTCGCCATTGCGCCGCTCCGCGCGCATGGTCATGGCGGCGACATCCGAACCCGCTTCCTTCTCCGAGAGCGCAAAGGCCGCGATCTTCCGCCCCGCGGCAACATCGCCCAGCCATGCCGCCTTCTGTGGGGAGTTCCCGTAAAGGCTGATAGGCGCGCTGCCGAGAACCTGCATCGCGTAGACGAAATCGGCCAGGGGCTCGTGCCGCGCCAGGGTCTCGCGCATCAGGCACAGACTGCGGGCGTCAAGGCCGGCATCATCGCCGAACGGCTGCGGAACTGCGAACTTCAGGAACCCGGCCTCGCCAAGGCGGGCGGCGATGTCCCGGCAGCTTGCGTCCAGTTCGGCGGCGGCCGGTTCCTGCTCCCAGGATTGCTCGCCGCACCAGGCGTCCAGCCTGCGCTGCCGGTCGCCATGCCGTTGCTCGAAAAACGGCCACTTGAGGTGACTTGCAGGCATAAGTCCCGCGACTAGTCCGCTGGCTGGCGGGCCAGCGCCTCGCGAATCAGCCGGGCATGCTCCGCGAGAACTTCGTCATCGGCCAGTGCGTGCCCCGGCGGCCTCACCGGCTGGCCCTGATGGCAGGGGATGACGTGCACATGCATGTGGAAGACGACCTGGCCGGCAGCGGCGCCGTTGCGCAGCGTGACCAGTACCCCGTCCGCTCCGAACGCCTGCCTGACCGCATTCGCGAGCTTCTGAGTGGCCGCAAACACGCCGGGTACGGCATCCGCGGGAAGCGTGTGAAAATCCGCGCACGGGGCCTTGGGCAGCACCAGCGTATGGCCGTCGGCGCGCGGCATGACATCCATGATCGCCAGAACATGCTCATCGTCGTAAACGCGGTGGGACTTGGCCTCACCGGCCAGGATGCGTGCGAAAATGTTGCCGGAATCGTAAGTCATGGGTCGGGCCCGCGTATCATTCCACGTTTGTTTCTATCATGCCCTACGTAGTGTCCGGCGCACAAAAACAGTCCATGGAAAAAAACGCCGGCGAACTCTGGGATCCGGCCAATCATTGCTTCGTCTGCGGGCCTTCCAACCCGGGGGGCCTGAGGGTGCGTTTCCGGCTGGAGGAGGAAGGCGGCGAGCAGATCTGCCGCGCGGAATTCACGCCGGGTCCAACGCATGTGGGCTACAGCGACATGCTCCACGGCGGCATCCTCTATTCGCTGCTGGACGACGTCATGGCCAACTGGAGTTTCCTGCAGGGCCAGCGCGCCCACACGGCGCGCTGCGAGGTCCGCTACCGCGACGCGGTGCCGATGGGGGTCGGACTGAAACTCGAAGGAAGGCTGCTGCGCCGCCGGGGCCGCATGATGGAAATGGAAGGCAAGGCCTTTCGCGACGACAATGGTGCACTCGTGGCAACTGCGCAGGCGCGCTTCATGTTGGCCGGCGCTTCCGGCCGCGATTCGTCTTCCAGAGCCTGAATCCTTCCAGCGCGGCCAGCACGGCCAGGTGAATGAGTCCGGGCACCGGATCGTAGGCCTCGATGACCCAGTGCACGAAAGTCAGTATGGCCGCCGCGTACACCCATCGGTGCAGGCGTTTCCAGAGCCTACGCAGGCGCCGGACGGCGGCGTCGTTGCTGGTGATCGCCAACGGCACGAGAATGGCCAGCGCGATCCAGCCGGCGAGCAGTCCGGGTTCGGCGCCTTCAGCCAGTATGAGTCCGAACGAGCCCTTTCGAAACAGGTACACGACGGTATGCAAAGCCGCGTAGCCGAACGCAGCCACCCCGAGATACCGCCGCCGCCTGAGCAACCACCTGACCCATGAACGTCCCGGAAACATCAGTGACAGCGGCGTAACGGCCATGGTTGCGATAAGCAGTTTCGCCGAGATATCTCCTGTTCCCAGCACCACCTCCCCGTAGAACGTGGCGCCCGTAGCGTACCGAAAGATCGTGACCGCGCCCGGCAGCGCGAGCAGCAACCAGAGCAGGTAGGGCGAATCGATCAGTCGGCGGAGCAAAGGCGAAGTCCCGTTCCGGCATTCCCGCCGGTTGTTCGGGAAAATCTTGACCCCTTTTGAGGCACGCCACTAGTATGGCGGCAATTCTCGGGAGAGCACGAATGAATCGGTCAATGTCAGCCCTCTGCGTGGCGACCGCGTTCTTGTGGAGCGCCGCGCAGGCGCAAGTCGGCAATAACGAGAGCATTCTCAACCCCAACGTGGCCGACGAAGATCAGCTTGAGGGCGTCATCCATCTTGACCCCGGGCTGGTGAGGGACATCGTCGATGGCCGGCCCTTTCCCGGTGCGGCGGAACTGGACGTTCTATTGAGCGGATCATTGAACGAGAGTCAGCGAGCGGAGGTATACGGGCAACTGTTCGTTCCCATCAATCTGAATTCCGCCACGGAGGATGAAATTCTCCTGATCCCCGGCGTGGGCAGGCGCATGGCGCACGAGTTCGAGGAGTACCGGCCATATCGTTCGCTTGAGCAGTTCAGGCGCGAAATCGGCAAGTATGTGGACGACGAGGAGGTTGCCCGGCTCGAACAGTATGTCTTCGTGCCGCTGGACCTGAATTCCGCGAGCGAGGCCGACTTCGCCGGCATTCCCGGCGTAGGAAGGCGCATGGTGCACGAGTTTCTCGAGTATCGCCCGTACCGCAACATGGAGCAGTTCCGCCGTGAAATCGGAAAGTACGTGGACGACGCCGAAGTCGCCCGGCTGGAACGCTACATGACCATACGGTGACCCGTTCGGCGCATTACGGCTTCGTCATCGGAGCCGCAAGCCTTCTGCTTGCAATAGCCGCTCCGGTAGTTGCCTGGTCTCCGACCACGCCTGGCCCGGTGCTGATCCTTCCGGCCTTGCTGGGGGCGCTGGTCGCTTTGGTCCTGGGAGCGTGGCGGCTCGCGATTCTTACCGTGTGGTTCGGAGCTGCAGGCCCGGCCGGGTTTTCCCTGGTCGCCGACTCGCCTTTTGCAAGTGAACCTGACCCATTGGTTACTGCCATTGTTTTTATGATGGGCGCCGCGATGGCAATTCCGCTGGGCATGAATTACCTGCGGGCCAGGGCGGCGCAAACTCAACGGCAATTACCGGAGGCGAGAGGCGTGGTTCGCAAGCGGCTCGGTGTTTGCTTTGGAATATTGAGTGTCGCGCTGGCACTGATCGCGCTATCCGCCGATCTTCGTTTTCGGTTCGCGCTCGGGATGCTCTTTTCCGTGCCGACAACGGGCTTAAGCTCAGGTTTCGGTGCGTTGTACGCGACTGTTCCCGGTTTGATGTACACGCCGATGATGGGGCTGTTGGGACTGCTTGGGGCAATAATTGCGATTCTGTGCGGAGCCTGGCGAACGGCCGCGCTGGCGATATTTCTCGCAATCCCTACGATGGCCACTCTAATGCCCATGTGGTTCGGCCCGGCCGAGTACCAGGTAATCTACCCGCTGATGGGGCTTGCCGCGCTTTGCGCGTTCCTTCTCTGGCACCACCAGCAATCCAGGAACCGCAAAAGACCGATGACACACCAAGACCCCTGAACACCTGTGTCGAGTGTCCGGGCAGGACGCAAACATTTGGAGAGCGTGAATGAGGGCGGGAAGAATGCAGCGTTCCGGACTCGTTGCTGGTGCGATCAGCATGACAATCGCAATCAGCAATCTGGCGATCTTCTACTGGGTATCGGGCTTCAGCTTTCTTTTTCTTGGTCCGATCGCTTTTTGCGCCTCGCTCATCGCCTTTGTGCATGGTTCCTGGCGGCTCGCCTCGGTGGCCGGTTTCCTCTCGATCTGCAGCAGTGTATTAGCCGCCACCGCGCGGCGACCTTTTTATTCTTGGCAGTTCGTGCTCCTGTGTGGGGCCATCGGAGCAGGCTTCCTGCTCGGGTATTTTCTTTGGGCGAATTACCGGAAGAACAGAACGTTCGAAGGCCAGCCGCTGGCGCCGGCATGGCTTTCCGGATTTCGGCGTGGACTTGGTACGCTTCTGGGGTTGGTTAGTTTGACGCTCGGTTTGATCGTGTGGCTGGAATTTGATTTCGGGTATTGCAGCATCTTCGACGGCCACGTGGCTCAAAAATTCCGGGGGTTCGCTCCAAACGGAAGAGAAGTGGCCATGCTTGCATCCGGCGCCTTCCTGGCGGGAGCGACCAGCATTGGATGCGGCTCCTGGCGCCTGGGAACACTCGCTACCTACGCTTCTCTTTGTGCCTGGGTGGCGTTAACCCACAGCTTGAACGATACGCAGGTATTTGAACTTTTCCTGCTGACCGCTCCCCTCGTCCTGTTTATCCAGCCTCTGATAGTTTCACTTGTGCATCCACTCTACAACCCCTGGATTGCGGGCGTTCTTGCGGCAATCCTGCTTGCCAACTGGTACGTGCGCCGACGCCGGAAGCCGGCTCGCTAGGGCCGGCGACTGCGGCTGCAGGAAGCCGCGCGGGTCAGGGAGCGGAGGGGTAGATCGCGATGTCGTACTTTCCGGTGCCGGCGCGAAGCGGGCGGACGTTGTTGCGGTACTCGTCGCCCTTCCAGAAGGCGTCGAGCTGTTCGCGGGTGGGGAAGCGGCTGACGATCAGGTAGCAGCCGGCCAGCTTGTCGCCCTCGACGTCTTCTTCCGCCGGGCCCCGGATGACGTACTCGCCGCCGTTCTGCGCCACGAGCTCGGCTGAGAGCTGGGCGTATTTCTTCATGTTGTCGTTGAAGTTGGTGATGTGGCACACCGCCACCAGGTAATGGGACATGGGTGAAAGATCCTCCCCGTCAGAAAGCCAATGAAACGCAAACTCAGCCTGCGGCTCTGTTGCGCGCGCCAGCACGGTACAGCAGGGCCACGATCACCGCAAGCGCAACGATGCCGGGCAACACTCCGGCCGATAACCCCAGCGCCAACGGCGCCGGATTCTCGAAACCGACGATCAGGACGGCGATGAGAATGCCCATCAGGGCCTCGCCGGTAATGAGTCCCGCCGCGTAGAGCGAACCCGGACGCGCCGCTTCGCCGCCGCGAGCCCGCTTGGCGATGTACGACACCAGCCCGCCGATGAAGATCGGAACCGCCAATTCGACCGGCAGGTAAATGCCCACCGCCACGGCCAGAACCGGCATCCGGAATGACGCCTTTCGCACTCTGAGCACTTCATCGCAGATGATGATCACGGCGCCCACGCCTATGCCGGTATAGATCATCCCCCATGGCAGGTCTGCACCCTGGCCGAGGACTCCCTGCGCAACCGAGGCCATCAGCGTAGCCTGTGGCGCAAGCAGGGAATCGGGATTCTCGTCGGTGGCGGGCCCGATTCCGTATGCGCTGAGCAGCACGTTCAGTATGGGCGCGAGCACGAAAGTGGCGGAGACGACACCAACCACCTGCATGATCTGCTGTTTCCAGGGCGTTGATCCCACCATTCGCCCGGCCTTGAGGTCCTGCATGTTGTCACCGCCGATCGCAGCCGCGCAGCAGACCACGGCGCCGATCATGATCACGGCCGCCGGCGCGGTGACGTCGCCTCTGCCCACCATCAACAACATCAGCAGGGACGAAAACAGGATGGTGGCGATGGTTACGCCCGATACCGGGTTATTGGAGGAACCCACCAGGCCCGCCATGTACGCGGCCACCGCGGAAAACAGGAAACCGGTAGTGGCCATCAGGAGCGTCATGGCCAGCGAGATGCCCGCGTTTTCCACGACGTTGTAGTAGATCAGCCACATGAACAGCGCCATGCAGGCGACGCCGATCACGACGATCCGCATCGGCGTGTCCCGATCGGTTTCCGCTATGGACGCCGCTGCGCCCGATTTTCCGAAGCCGCGCCGGAAGGCTTCAACCAGGGAACCGCGCAACGACAAAAGCGCCCACAGGCCGCCTATGATCATGGCGCCGACGCCGAGGTATCGAATCTGCGTGCTCCAGATCGCAAATGCCGCGTCGGCGGCCGACATGTCCGCCACGGCTGCTGCAAGCTCCGGGTAGTTCTCCATGTAGTAGGCACCGAAAACCGGCAAGGCCACGTTCCAGGAGAACAGTCCTCCCAACAGCACCAGGCTGGCGATGTTGATGCCGACGATGTATCCCACGCCAACCAGGGCCGGAGAGAGGTTGGATCCGACGTAGGCGATGCTGTCGCCGCCCACGCGAGTGGCCCACTGTGCAATCCCCTCCCACACCTTCAGCCCGGTCTCGGACAACTTGGCGACCGCGCCCAATCCTGCGCCCAGGAGCAGAAAGCGGACCTCTCCGCCACGCTCCTGTCCGGCCTTCAGCACCTGCGCGGTGGCCTGACCTTCGGGAAACGCCAGGTTCTCCGACACGATGAGCGAATGCCTCAGCGGAATCGTATAGAGCACGCCAAGCAGACCGCCCACCAGCGCGATTACGCTTACCCACCAGTAATCGAACACACTCCAGTAGTTGAGCATCAGCAAGGCAGGCAAGGTGAAGATCACGCCCGCGGCCAGCGACTCGCCCGCCGAAGCGGCGGTCTGCACGATGTTGTGTTCGAGAATATTGCTGCGCTTGAACATGCTCAGCACCGCCATGGACATCACCGCGGCGGGAATGGACGCGGACACCGTCAGCCCCGCAAAAAGTCCGATATACGCATTGGCCCCCGACAGGACAATTGAGAGAATTACACCGGTTACTATCGCCTTGACGGTCAGTTGCGGCATGAGACACCCTCCTCGAACGAGGCGACTACTATATACGGCTGCAACCATTGAATCGTGGGACCAATCCGCTGAATCATGATCGGCCTGCTTCAACGTGTCAGCCGCGCGCAAGTCGCTGTCGATGGAAAGGTGGTCGGCCAAATCGGCCGCGGCCTGCTGGTGCTGGCCGCGGTGGAACGGGACGACGGCGATGCGCAGGCCAGGCGGCTGGCGGAGCGCATCGTGGGCTACCGCGTATTTCCGGACGCCGACGGGCGCATGAACCTGAGCCTGCAGGACGTGGGCGGCGAACTCTTGCTGGTGTCGCAGTTCACGCTGGCGGCCGACACGCGCAAGGGCACCCGGCCGGGGTTTTCAAAGGCGGCGCCGCCCGACGTGGGACGGCGGCTGTTCGACCGGCTGGTGGCCGAATCGAAGGCGCTGGGCGTGCGCGTGGCAACAGGCGTTTATGGCGCCGACATGGACGTGGAACTGGTCAACTCGGGACCGGTAACCATTCTTCTGCAAGCCCATCCGGGGCCTTAGAGGGTATGATTGGGAGCTACCGTAGCGCTGCTCAGGCGAGTGGCGCATGGGTAAATGGACCCGGCGGAGAATCCAGGAGCGCTAAGAGGACGAAATAATGGGATTTGGCGGAATCAGCGGCTGGCAGCTACTCGTAGTGCTGCTGCTCGCCTTGGTGATATTCGGCACCTCGCGGATCCGGAACCTCGGCAGCGACCTGGGCTCGGCCATCAAGGGATTTCGCAAGGCCGTTTCCGACCCGGACAAGGCCGATCCGGACAAGCTGGCCCGCACCGACGCGGAGTTCAGCGAGACCGACACCGGCGCGAAGAACAAGGAGAAGGACGCGCCCAAGGCCTGATTCAGCCGGGATATCGCAACCGTTGCTCCGCCTCGACCGGCCGCGCCGGTCGAACGACGTGAACCATGTTTGATATCGGCTTCCTGGAACTGATCGTTCTTGCCGGCCTCGGTCTGATCGTGCTCGGTCCGAAGCGCCTGCCCGAAGTAGCGGCGCAACTCGGCCGCTGGGTTGGCCAGGCCCGGCGTATGTCGCGCACCCTCATGTATCAGCTGCGTCAGGAAGTCAACCTGGACGATCCCAGGCCATTCTCCACAAGGCGGCCGGACCAGCCCGCCGGCTCCAGGACCAATACCATGCACCAGCAGGCCGGTGAAGAGGAGAAAGACCCCGGAAGCCGCGATGAGGAACCTGCCGGCTCCGCGGAAAACGTGAAGGACCAGTCCAGTGAATGACAAGCCGGACCAGCCGGAGGAAGAAGAGGAACAGGAGGAGCTGGAGGAGTCCAGCCTGCTCTCGCATCTGATCGAACTCCGGACCCGGCTCATGAAGGCGGCCGGCACCGTTCTGGTAATTTTCGTGCCGTTCGCGGTATACGCCGACATCGTTTACAACATCGTTGCGGATCCGCTCAAGCGCCAGTTGCCGGAAGAGTGGTCCATGATCGCGACCAGCCCGATCTCGACGTTCCTGACTCCCTTCAAGACGGCATTCTTTGCCGCCGTGATCGTTGCCATGCCGATGGTGATCTATCAGGCTTGGGCGTTTGTCGCTCCAGGGCTGTACAAACGCGAGAAAAAAGTGGCGCTGCCGCTTGTTCTCTCCAGTATTTTCCTTTTCTACGCGGGTGGGGCCTTTGCCTATTTCGTCGTTTTCCCGCTGGTATTCACCTTCCTGGTGGGCACCACTCCACAAGATGTCGCCATGATGCCCGACATCCGCGAGTATCTGAGTTTCGTGATGATACTGATATTCGTTTTCGGCATCGCCTTTGAAGTGCCGATCGCCATCCTGATGCTGGTCGGCGCGGGCATCGTCACCCCCGATTCTCTGGGCCGCAAGCGCCCCTACGTTCTGCTGGGCGCTTTTACCGTGGGGATGCTGCTAACGCCGCCGGACATGATCTCGCAGACGCTGCTTGCGATCCCGATGTACGTGCTCTACGAGATCGGCATCCTGATGGCGCGCATCATGATCAGGAAACGCGAACCCGCTGCCGAATGAATGCGTTCCGACCGTAGCCGGCTATCCCTCGCTGGGGAGCACCACGGTACCGCCCCTTTCATCCATGTCGTCAAGCTGTTCGCTGGAAATGGTCTCGATGCGCTTGCCGGCGGAAGTGTCCTCTTCCTGTTCGCCCCTGCGGCGGACGCGATTGATGCGGGAGCCCGTTTTATCTCTGCGCTCCAGCGAGGTCACGTACGTCTCGTCACTCTTGCGCCGCTGCTCCCGGCGTGCTGCGGCCGAATCCTGCGATGCCGTCGATTGCTGCGCTTCCCCGGCGGTATCCGCGGATTGCATTTCGGACTGCTGGGCCGCACAGGCCCCAAGCGCCATGGCGCAGGCGACAATCAGTAATTTCTTCACGAGTTTCTCCCTCTTTGGCGCGCGCAAGAATATCACGCGTTCCGTCGTTTCAGCCGGCGAACCGAAGTCGCCAGTCTGGAAATACTCAGCAGCACTTCCGCTTCGTCGGTGATCCGTATGTCCCAGACGTGGACCACGCTGCCCAGCCGCACCGGGCGGGCTGTGCCGTACACGTAACCCGATTTCGCCGGGCGCAGGTGGCTGACGTTTATTTCCAGGCCGAGGACCTGGTACTCGCCGGGAGGCGTGGTGAGGTAGGACGACCAGCTTCCGACCGATTCCGCCAGGACCGCCGAGGCGCCCCCATGCAGCAATCCGAACGGCTGCTGGGTGCGGTAGTCCACGGGCATGCGGGCGCGCAGGTAGTCATCGCCGATCTCGACGATCTCCACGCCCAGATGTCCCAGCATCCGGTCCTTCTCCAGGTCGTTGAGCTGCTCGGGACGATCGAACGCCCTGGGATGCCAAATTCTGTCGCTCACTCTTTCTCCTGCTCCGCCACCTGCCGGTACGCTTCGCGAAAACTCAATCCCCGCACCACCGCCAGCCGGTTGGCGCGCTCGGCGGCGCGCAGACCCGGGGCCGACGTCAACTCCCCGCAGCGTTCCGGGTTGAAGCGCAAAGCGCGCACTATACGGCAAACGACCTCGCAGCTTTCGCCGGCAAGATCGACCGTGCGGAAAAGCGGCGCCTTGATCCGCTGCAGGTCCCGCTGATAACCGGAGGGAAGCGATGCGGGAATGCCGAGGATCTCCAGCAGCGAAGCGCGCGCGGTGGCGCCGGCGGCGCGCACCAGCTCCAGGGCATCGGCATTGCGCTTCTGGGGCATGATGGACGAACCGGTCGTCACTTCCGGCGCCAGGTCAACGAGCGCAAACTCCTGCGTGTAGAACAACAGGAGATCGCCCGCCAGCCTTCCCAGATCCTGGACCAGCAGCGCGCATTCGAACGCCAGCCCGGCTTCGGCCTTGCCGCGCGACAGCTGCACGGCCGTGACCGGCTCATGCACCTCTGCAAAACCAAGGGCCTTGCGCGTGCGTTCGCGATCCAGCTTCAGCCCGGGCGCGCCGAAGCCCGCGGCGCTGCCCAGCGGGTTGCGGTCGAGTCGGCGCACGGCGGCCTCAAGGCCGGCCGCGTCGTCGCGCAACTCCGCGGCAAAGGCGCCCGCCCACAGAGCCACGCTGCTCGGCATGGCCTGCTGCATGTGCGTGTAGCCGGGCAGCGGCAATCCGCCCTGGCTCTCACAGAGATCGTCCAGCGCTTCGGCCACCGCTTCGGCGGCCCCCTGCAAAGACGAAGCGGCGTCCTTGAGATACAGGCGCAACGCGGCCAGTACCTGGTCGTTGCGCGAACGTCCGAGGTGTACGCGGGCGCCGGCATCGCCGATCCGCGCGACAAGGCGCCGCTCCAGGGCCGTATGCACGTCTTCGTCTTCCAGCGAGATGGCCCAGGCCCCGGCCTCGTGACCGGCGGCCAGTTCACCCAGACCGTCGACGATCGCGGCGTGGTCCGTGTCCGTCAGGTAGCCTGCCGCGTGCAACATGCCGGCGTGCGCGATCGAGGCCTTCACGTCGTACTCGACCAGGCGCGCGTCCAGCAGGTGGTCCTCGCCGGCCGTGTAGCGCAGGACCGTTTCGTCCAGCTTGCCGCCCTTGTCCCAGAGGCGCGTCATTACTTCGCCGCCTCCTGCTCCTCCGCGGAGAGCGCGTCGATGCTGCGCACGACCAGCGTTCCGCATCCTTCGTTGGTGAATACCTCGCGCAGCAGCGCATCCTGCGTGCTCCCGGAAACCAGGTGAACCCGCGGAACGCCGCCCGTGATGGCGGATTCGATGGCCGTGGCCTTGGGCAGCATGCCATCGCCCAGCGATCCCTGCTCGCGCAGCTTGCGCAAGCCGTCGAGATCGATGTACGACAGCAGCGTGGACGGATCGGAACGATCCTCGAGTATGCCCGGCGCGGCCATCGTAAGAACCAGTTTCTCGGCCTTGATGGCGACCGCCAGCGAAGCGGCCACGGTATCGGCATTGATATTCAGCAGGTTGCCCTCGCCGTCGGCCGACAGCGGGCTTACGACCGGAATCAGGCCTTCCCTGAGGGCAAGATCGAGAACCGCCGGCTCGACTTCGTCGATGTCGCCCACAAAGCCGAAATCCACCGGCTCGTCGCCGGCGCCTTCCATCTTCACCGGCGGGCGGCGATGGGCCGTCACCAGGCCGGCGTCGACCCCGGACAGGCCGACCGCGGGAATACCGCAGGCCCGGCAGGCGGCGAGCAATTGCGTGTTGACCTCGCCGTTCAGCACGTACGAGGCCACTTTCAGGTCCTCCGGCCCGGTTACGCGGCGGCCGGCCACCATGCGCGCCTTGTGTTTGAGGCGCTCGGTCAATTCGGTCGACTGCGGTCCCCCACCGTGCACGATCACCACCCGCACGCCCAGCGCCTGCAGCACGCCGGCCTGCTCGACCAGGGCCTCTATTCGGCTGCTGCGGCTCAATACCTCGCCGCCCAGCTTCACGACGAAAACGCGGTTGCGGTACAGACGCAGGTACGGCGCCGCGGCCCGCAGCGCCCCGAAACCGGTGCCGCTCGGCCGCGACCGGTTCACAGCCCCGGCCCCAGCATGGCGTAAAGCACGGCCATCTGCACCCACATACGATTGCGCGCTTCCGGCACCACCACGCTGCGCGGTCCGTCCAGCACCGCCTCGCTCACCACCACGTTGCGGCGCACCGGCAGGCAGTGCATGAACCGGCAGTTTTCCTCGGCGGGCGCGAACCAGCCTTCGTCGACGCACCAGTCCTCGTGCCGGTTGCGCAACTGGTAGTCCTCGTGCTTGTTTCCGTAGTGGACCGTCGAACTCCAGGACTTGGCGTAGAGGACGTGCGCGCCGTCAAGCGCCTCGGCGCGATCGTCCGTTTCACTGATCGACCCACCGGAACGCCCGGCCAGCGTACGGGCCTTGTCCATGACTTGGGGCGGCAGCTCGAAACCGTCCGGGCGGAGCACGGTCACGTCCATTCCGCGCATGGCCGCCATCTGCAACGTGGCGGCCGGCACGGCAAGCGGAAGCGCCAGCGGATGGTAGGCCCAGCTCAGGACGAACCTGCCCCCCGAAACCGGGGCGCCGAGGTCGTCCATGGTCTTCCAGTCCGCCAGGCTCTGGCAGGGATGGTTGATGGCCGACTCCATGTTGATCAGGGGCGTTGAGACCAGCTCCGCCATGCTCCGGTACTCGCGGTCTTCCAGGTCCTCCACCAGGTCGCGGCGCTCGGCAAACGCCCGCAACCCCAGCGCGTCTCCGTACGAGGCGATCACCGGCACGGCTTCCTTGACGTGTTCGGCCGCGGCGCCGTCCATGACGATTCCGGGCCGCGTCTCCAGACCGTGGATGGACATTTCCGGCGAGATCACGAACGCCCCCCCGCCCAGGCGGGTCATGGAAGCCTGGAACGAAGCCAGCGTACGAAGCGATGGATTCAGAAACAGCAGCGACAGGACCTTGCCTTTCAGGGCCTCCGGTTCCGGGTGCTTTTCCAGCCGGCCGGCCAGGGCCAACAGCGCGGCTATCTGCTCGGGCGAAAAGTCCGCAAGGTCGTCGAATCGTCGGATGTCACTCATTTGCCTGCTCCTGATGAGGGCCGAGTTGATGCACGGCGGCGGCCAGTTGCGCCGCCTCTTGTTCGCGCAGGATAAGCGGGGGCATCAGGCGCAACCATTCGGGCAGCGCACTGGTCCCGGCAAGAATATCGGCCGCAAGCAGGCCGTCACGAACCTGCCGCGCGCCGCCGGCGCATTTCAGTCCCAGCAGCAGTCCGCGCCCGTCGATCGCCGTGACCGGGCCCGCGATGCAGGTCGAGCGGATCTGCCTCTCCCGCTCCGCGGCCTGCGCCGGCAGCTGTTCCTCTTCCATCGCGTCCAGCACCGCCTCGACGGCCGCGCAGGCCAGCGGGCCGCCGCCGAAGGTCGTGCCCAGGTCGCCGCCGCCGAGCTGGGCGGCGATTTCGTCGCGCATCAGCAGCGCCGCGCAGGGAAAGCCCCCGCCCAGCGATTTTGCGGCCGTGATCATGTCCGGAGCCACACCCGAATGCGAGACGGCGAACGGCAGGCCGCTTCGGCCCATGCCGCACTGGACCTCGTCGGCGATCAGGAACGCGCCGTGCCTGTCGCAGGCGGCGCGTACCTCGCGCAGAAAGTCGTCGCTCAGGGCGAATGCGCCCGCGAGGCCCTGTATGGGCTCGAGAATGACGGCGGCGGTTTCGCCGTCGATATGCGAGACGGCGGCAGCGGCGTTGTCGCGGGGCGCGAAGGCCACGTCGAAAGGCGTTTCCGGAAATCCGTACCAGCGATCGCGCGCACCCCAGGTTGCCGCGGCCGCGGCGGCGGTGCGACCGTGAAAACCATGTTCCAGAGCGACCACGCGCGAACGCCCCGTGAGCTTGCAGGCCAGACGCAGAGCGTTCTCGTTGGCTTCCGCACCCGAATTGACGAAGAACACCCGATCAAGCCCCTGCGGCGCGAACTCCGCCAGCTTGTCGGCAGCGCGCGCCCGAACGCGCAAGGCCACCGCGTTGCTGGCGAACAGCAGTTCATCTGCTTGCCGCCGGATGGCCCGCGTCAGCCGCGGATGCCCGTAGCCGAGGGCGCATACCGCGTGCCCCCCGTACAGGTCCAGCAACCGGCGGCCGTCGGCGCAGTTGAGGTAAGCGCCGTCGCCCGACACGACCTCGAACGGAAATTGCACGTACACCTGGGCCAGGTGGGCAGCCTCGGCGCTGCGCGCATCGCCGGCTGGCGGCGTCCGTGACGCGACGCTCACGTCCACGCCGGGCCCGCGGCCGCAAGGCCCGCGGTCTCCTCAAGACGGTAGAGGCGATTCATCCATTGCACGGCGCCGCCGGCCGCACCCTTGACGAGGTTGTCCAGCACCACGAAAACTGCCACCGAATCCCGGCCCGACGTGATCCCGATATGGGCATGGTTTCCTCCAACCACGTCCTTGAGCTTCGGCGGCCCGTCGATCACGTGCACGAACGGCGTCCCGGCATAGGTATCCGCAAACGCCCCCCTTAGCTGCTCCGCGCTGAAGGATTGCTTGAGCCCCGCCTGCATCGTGACGTATATCCCGCGCGCGAACGGCCCCGAGTGCGGCACGAAACGCAGGTCCGGCCGCACGCCGCTCACCGCCTCGCACACGGCCTCGACTTCCGGCGCGTGCCGGTGCTGTAGCGGGCGGTAGGCGAACATATTGGAATGCCTGACCGGGTGGTGTGTGGTCGGAAGGGGTTGTTTGCCTGCGCCCGTGCTGCCGGTAACGCCGCTGGCGAACAGGGGCGTGGCCGTGAGGCCGTGGCGCATCAGGGGCACGGCCGCCAGCAGCAGCGCGCTGGCGAAACAGCCGGGATGGCCGATATGGCGAGTGGCGGCCTGCGCGCGATGTTCCGGCAGGGCGCAGGAGAATGAGGACAGTAGTTCCGGTGCGCCGTGCCCCGCGCCGTACACCTGCTCGTACGCATCCGCGTCGGCGAAGCGAAAGTCCGCCGAAGCATCGACGATGCGGATCCGGACTCCCTGGTCGTCGGCCACTTTCATCGCCGCCGCGATCAGACCCGCGCTTGCGCCATGCGGGGCACAGGAAAAAACCGCGCAACGCTCCCCGAGCACCTCGCCCAGCTCGGAGAAGGGCAGGAACCGAAACTCCGGCCAGATGCCCGTGAGGTTGGGAAAGACGGATTCCACCGCCTTGCCCGCGTTGCTTTCCGAAATCGCCCCGGCGATGCGGAAATCCGGATGACCGGCAAGGATGCGCAGCAGTTCGCCCGCCACGTACCCGGAAGCGCCCAGAATTACGGCCGGAATGTTCACAGCCGCCCCAGCGAGACATTGCGGGCCACGAACTCTCCGAGCTCCGCGCTTTGCGTAAGCGCGTTGTAGCCCGGCACGCCGACCCGCTGCCCCAGGATGTCCAGTCCCACCTGGTTGTCCGTGGCCGGACCGGTAACGGCGGCCACCTCGATCCCGTACAGCTCCTTGAGAAGCCGCGCCCCGCCCCAGGCGGCGACGGGATCGCTGGCGCAAAGCAGCAGGCAGGAAATGGACGAGCGTATGCCCTCGTCGGCGAGGATGGCCTCCACGCCGTAGGCGCCCAGTATGCCGTCGCCCAACTCGAACAGGATCACGTCGGGCGCTGCCGCCGCCATCTGCCGCAGCATCGACCGCACCAGGGCCGGCGCGTTGTCCGGAGCCGTGCTGACGATCCCGAAATCGGTGAAGATCGCGGTATTGCGCGCGCCGGCGTCCTCCATCGCCAGGATGTCGCGGCGCAGCGATACGCCGGTGGCCTTGAAGGCGTCCACCACGTAGCCCTCGTGCCGCAGCCGGCCGATAATCGCACAGGCCGCCGCGGTCTTGCCCGAGTTCATGCAGGTTCCGGCCAGGGCCACGACCGGAACGCCCCCCAGATTCAGTTCGCCCGGGCCTTCGCCATCCAGCGGCTCCCCGCCCACGCGTGCGGGCACACCTACCCGCTGGCCCAGGTACGGGAACTCCAGCACCACTCCCAGCACGCGCACGTCGAAAGGCGAACCCATGGTGGCGTTGACGGAGTCGCACACGCCTATCACGCCGCCTATGTTGAGCAACTGCAGGACGTCGCCGCGCTTTACGGTGGCCGGTAGATGACCGGAATACCCGAAAAGGGCCTTGCGGTGACCCAGAGCGCCCACCACGATATCGCCGCTGCGCACGCGCGCCATGCGGCCGCTGGCCAGTTCCAGCCGGTTATACGAGGATTTGTCGTTCAGGATTTCCACGGCCACGATCACGCCTTCCTCGCTCGGAATGCTGTCGCCCACGCGCAACTCGCGCCCCAGGTCCAGGCCCGAGGCTACCGAAGCCAACTTGTCGACCACTATGCTACGCATCGCCGCCACCCTCGTCGGCCGATGCGGACACGCGGCTGTGCAGCATGCCGGGCAGCGCCAAGACCCGGGCAGCGCCGAGCGCATCGCGCGGAGACCACTCCCCGGCCGTCTCCCCGTACACGCCCCGGCTTGCGGCCAGCAGCGAATGGGGCGATTCGACGCCGCGGACCCAGACGCCTCCCGGCTGCAGCGCCAGGTGCACGCGACCCGATACCCGCGCCTGCGAACTGTCGAAAAAGGCCTCGATGTCCCGGCAGACCGGATCGAGTTGCTTGCCCTCGTGAACCAGGTCGCCGTAGACGGCCGCCAGCGTGTCCTTGACCCGCATCTGACCGGCGCCCAGCGTGAGTTTTTCCAGTTCGCGGTGCGCGCAAAGAAGTATCTCCGCAGCCGGCGCTTCATAGGCCACCCGGCCCTTGGAGCCGAGAATGGTGTCGCCCAGGTGAATGCCCCGTCCGATTCCGAACCGGCCGCCGGCGGCTTCGAGCGTCTCGATCAAATCCACGGGCTGCATGGTTTCGCCGTCCCAGGAAACCGGCAGCCCCGCCTCGAATTCCAGTTCATGCGGCTCTTCGGGGAGCGGATCCTCCAGCGCACCCGCGGACAGCACCCAGGCCGTCTCCGGGATGGAGCCCGCGGAAGTCAGGGTCTCGCGGCCGCCTATCGTCACACCCCAAAGCCCCCGGTTGATCGAGTAATCGCCGCCCTGCGGAAGTTGCGGTGCGCCGCGCTCGGCAAGGTACGCGACCTGCTCGCGGCGCTGAAAGGACTCGTCGCGAACCGGCGCCAGCACGTTGATTTCGGGCGCCAGCGCGCGCATGGCCATTTCGAAACGGAACTGATCGTTACCGGCGGCGGTGCAGCCGTGCGCCACGGTGTCTCCGCCCAGTTCCTGAGCGGTGCGGGCCAGAATCTTCGCCTGCACGCCCCGCTCGGCGCCCACGCACAGCGGATACGTGTGCCCGCGCCGCACGTTGCCGGCAATGAGATGTCGGATGACTTCATCGAAGAACTGCGGGCGCGCTTCCACCAGCAGATGCCGCTGGGCGCCCAGCGCCAGGGCCCGGCGCTCCAGCGATTCGGCCTGACCGGAATCGATGCCGCCGGTATTGACCGTCAGCGTGACCACCGGGCGCCGATATTTCTCGCTCAGCCAGGGCACGCAGAACGAAGTATCCAGTCCGCCTGAATAGGCCAGCACTATGGGAGAGGCGCTCATGGGTGGTTGCCGGGTTGCCTCAAGTTCAGGAAGAAGCCGGGGCCATTTCATGGCGCAGGCGCGCCAGCAATACCCGCTGTTCGTCCCGGTTGCGTGTGGCGACGAAGATCGTGTCGTCTCCCGCCACCGTTGCCACGATCTCGGGCCAGCCGCAGCGATCGAGGAACAGCGCAACCCGCTGGGCCGCCCCGGTCGCGGTCCGCACGATCGCAAGGTTGGGTCCGGCGTTGGCCAGCCCGCGCACATAAGTGGCGAGCGTTTGCCGGTCCCCCTCGGAAATGTCCGAGGAAGCAACGGAGTACGCGCGCCCCCGCTTGACCGCGCCTATGACCGACAGGTCACGGCTTATGCACGACTGCGTGACGCGTATGCCGCGCTCCGCCAGCAGCCGGCCGAGTTGCGCCTGGCTGCCTACGGCCTGGCCCGCGATGATGTCCGCAATGACTTCGTGGCGGCGGGCCATACTGTCCGTCCCCGTCGGCATATGATGCTCATAAAAATTAAGGAAGGCGCATATTATGCACACAATCCCCATTGGCGCAACCATGGCCGCAACGTAGTGCAAACACCTCGGTTCCTCTTGCACACTCGTTCCGGGAACCGCCAGCGAGCACATCCCTGTGGGCTCGGCGTCGGCATCCCTGCCTCCGACGTTCCCGGAACGAGTGTGCAAGAGGAACCTGTAGCTGGCGGCGCCGGCTAAAGCCCTTTCTTCGCTCCCCTCCTCGTGGGAGCGTTGGAGCAGGATAGCGAGAATCGAGCCAGGGATGGCGTCTCCAACGAGAAGGGGAGCGAAGAAAGGGCGAAGGGCAGGGACAGCGAGAATCGAGCCAGGATGGCGTCTCCCACGAGGAGGGGGACGAACAAAGGGCGAGGAAGCGCAAAGGCCACTTTCCTTTGCCGGACGGGGGCTGCACAATGGAAACCCGTGGACGCACTCTCCCTGAAAGGACTCGCCAAGGTCTATCCCAACGGCGTGGAGGCGCTAAAGGGCATCGATCTGACCGTGCGCGAGGGCGAATTCTATGCGCTGCTGGGACCGAACGGCGCGGGCAAGACCACCGCCATCGGCATCATCACCACGCTGGTCAACAAGACCGCCGGCAAGGTCCATGTGTACGGCCATGATCTCGATACCCACCCGGGCGCGGTAAAGAAATGCATAGGTGTGACGCCGCAGGAAGTGAACCTCAACATGTTCGAGAAGCTGCTGCCCACGATGATGCACCAGGCCGGGTACTTCGGCCTGAGCCCGCGTCAGGCCCGGCGCAACGCCGAGAAGTGCCTCAGGGCGGTGCGTCTCTGGGACGAGCGCAACATGCTGACGCGGACGCTTTCCGGCGGAATGAAAAGGCGCCTGATGATCGCCCGGGCGATGGTGCATGAGCCGAAACTCCTGATTCTGGACGAGCCCACGGCGGGAGTGGACATCGAGATTCGCCGATCCATGTGGGACCTGCTGCGGGAAATCAACGAGCGCGGCGTGACCATCATCCTCACCACCCACTACCTCGAGGAGGCCGAACACCTCTGCCGCCGCATCGCCATCCTCGACCGCGGCGAGATCGTGGTCGAGGACCGCATGGAGCGCGTGTTGCGGCAGTTGCCGGAACAGCACTTCGTCATTTCATTGCAGCAGGCGGCCAAACCCGGCCAGAAATTCGCCGGTTTCCAGGTTCATTGGCGCAGCCGCTATGAGATGGAAGTGGAGGTTCCGGCAACGCGTAGTCTCAACGAGTTCTTCGAATTGCTGAACGTGGCCGGCATTCAGGTGCTCAGCATCCGCCACAAGACCAACCGGCTGGAAGAGCTGTTCGTCCGCCTGACCATGCCCGATCTCCCCAAGCTGCCCGACCGCGAACCGGGGTCCGCCCTCGAGCAGCCCGACGCGGCCAAGGTTTAGCTATTCGATCGTTCGGAGCTGTCCGGCCACTGCGCGCCACGCGCCGAGCCAGCCGGTAAGCGCGCCTGCCCCCAGGATCACCAGTTCCTGTTGCCACGAGGCGCCGCTCAGCACGCGATCGCTCTCGTACAGGGCCATCAGGTCGGCAAAAGCGCCGCCCAGGGTCCACAGGCCCAGCCGCACCAGCAGGACCGCCAGCAGGCCTCCTCCCAGGCCGTACAGGAGCCCCTGGTAGAGGAACGGCCGGCGCAGGTAGCCGCGGCTGGCGCCCAGCAGCGACATCACTTCGACGGCGTCCCGCTGCCTCTGTATTTCAAGCCTGACCGTATTGCCGATGATGACGACAAGCGCCACCAGGACCATGACCAGGACCAACAGCATTGCCTGACCGGCCAATGCGAGTATGGCGCTCATTCTCTGCAGCCATTGCGTATCGGCCCGGACCTGATCGACTTCCTCAAGAGTTTCCGCAGTGTCCTGCAGCGCCAGAAATTCGTTCTCCGCGGCGCCCGGCGCCGGCGCGACGACAAGCGTCCAGGGCAGCGGGTTTTCTTCCAGGGTCTCCAGCGCCGCGGCAAACTCGCTGCGGCCCTCCATGATGGCAAGGGCTTCCCCGGGGCTGATTCGCCTCACTTCCCCGACGGCGGGATTGCGCTCAAGGTCATCGGCCAGTTGCTCGGCCGCCGCAACGCTTACGTTCGGCTTGAGGTAAATCGAAAACGAGCGCGCCTCGCCCCAAGCCTCGGCCAGTCCTTCCATGTTCTGCAACACAGCGCTCAGGCCGGCGGGCAGGGCCAGCGCCAGGCCGATCGCGGCCACCGTCAGAACGCTGCCCAACGGCTGCCGGACCAGCCGAACGGCTTCCGCACGGCAGCAGGCGAAGTGCCGGCCGAGATAACGCAGGGGATTCATGACGGCGAAGTGTCGGAGTCCACCCGGCCCTTCAGCAGGGTGATTCGGCGTGCGGGCAATGATTCGATCAGCCCGACATCGTGGGTTGCGACCAGTGCGGTCACCCCGTAGCCCACCAGTCGGCGAAACAGCTCCATCACCTCGCGCGACAGTTCAGGATCCAGGTTGCCGGTCGGCTCGTCGGCCACAAGAAGCTCCGGCCGATTCACGACGGCGCGGGCAATGCCCAGCCGTTGCTGTTCTCCCTGCGACAGCAGCCTGGGGAACCTGCGGGCGCTCTTCAGCAGTCCCACGGAATCGAGCGCCGCTTCGGTCCGGCGCCGCACCTCGCGGGGGCCCAGGCCGGAAATATGCAGAGGCAGCGCGACGTTGTCGTACGCGCTTCGATCCTCCAGCAGTAGATTGTTCTGGTAAACGATGCCGATTCGGCGCCGGTGACTGCAAACGGCCCGCCGCTTCAGCCGTCCGACATTGCGACCCAGCACGAACACCTGGCCCCTGGTGGGCCGCTCGATGGCCGCCAGCAGCTTGATCAGAGTGGTCTTGCCCGCGCCCGAAGGTCCTGTCAGATACGTGAACTCGCCCGGTTCGACGGAGAGGCTGACCTCCGACAACGCTTCCGCGCCGCCGCGGTAGCGCATGGTTACTTCCTGAAGGCGAATCATGGACCTGCTGTCTGTCCTGCCGGTGCCTTTGCTTCAACAGCGGGCGTGCGCGCGAAATGATACTCTCGCGCCATGCCGACAAGTAAGCAGCGGGGCCGCGTACGGATCGCGGGCGGAAGTCTTCGCGGGCGCCTGCTCGAAGTGCCTCCGAACACGCGGCCCACTCCCGTGCGTGCGCGCGAAACCCTGTTCGACTGGCTCGCGGCGGAGGTGCGCGGCGCGCACTGCCTGGACCTGTTTGCCGGCGCCGGCGCGCTGGGTCTGGAAGCGCTGTCGCGCGGCGCCGCTCATTGCGTATTCGTGGAGTCGGGGCGCTCGGCGGGCGGGATGCTGCGCCGGGTCGTGGACGAATGGCAGGTGGCCGGCCGCGTCGAACTGGCCGATGCCGCCGGCTGGCTTGAGAAATCCGGCGGGGGCAAGCGCATGGACATCGTGTTCATGGATCCGCCGTTCGGAAGCGGCCTTGCGGCGCGCTGCTGTAAACTGCTTGCCCGGAACGGATGGCTCGCGGACAATTGCCGCCTGTACCTGGAAGCCGGCAAGCGCGACCCGTTGATTGAACTACCGTTGGATCTGGAAATGCTGCGCGAAAAAGTTGTCGGGGACGTACGCATGATGCTGGCCGGCCGGAAACGGCGCTAGAAACATGAACGCGAAGCGGCGCAGCGCGGGCACGCGGCGGGGAATCATGTATCCCGGCACATTCGACCCCATCACCAACGGCCATTGCGACCTGATCAGCCGCGCCGCGAAGCTGTTCGACGAAGTCGTCGTGGCCGTGGCGGCGAGTCCTTCGAAATCCCCGATGTTCGACCTTGAGACCCGCATCCGCCTGGCTACCGAAGCGCTGGCCGACGTGCCCGGGGCGCGCGTTGCAGGGTACGAGGGTCTGACGGTGGAATATGCGCGAGCCAACGGGCTGCATGCGATCCTTCGCGGTCTGCGCGCGGTCAGCGACTTCGAGCACGAATTCCAGCTCGCCAGCATGAACCGGCGCTTGGATTCCTCGATCGAAACGGTTTACCTGACACCCTCCGAGAGTCACGCCCATGTCTCGTCATCCCTGGTCCGGGAGATCGCGGGCATGGGCGGTGACGTATCCAATTTCGTACATCCGATAGTAGTGACCGCGCTTAAGGAGCACCTGTAATGAAACCGATTCCGCCCCGGGCCGGCCAAGTCCTGCTGCCGGCCCTCTTTCTATGGATTGCCGCGGCCGGCGGCGCTCACGCCGAAGACAGTATCGGCAAGGTTGCGAGAGCGACGGGGCCCGGGCACGCAGCCATAGCCAGCGCCCACCCCGCCGCCACCGCGGCAGGCTTCGAAATCCTTTCGCAGGGCGGCAATGCCTTCGACGCGGCCATTGCGGTCAGCGCCGCGCTTTCGGTCGCCGAGCCGCATAGTTCGGGCATCGGCGGGGGCGGTTTCTTCCTTCTCCACCAGGCTTCCGATCAATCCAGCGTTTTCGTCGATGCGAGGGAAACCGCGCCCGGCGCGGCGTCCCGCGACATGTACCTCGATGAGAACGGCGAGCTGATCCGGCGCGCCTCGCTGTCCGGTCCGCTGGCCGCGGGCATCCCGGGGCTGCCGGCGGCGCTTGAGCACATCGCGAACAAGTACGGCCGCCTGCCGCTCGCGCAGAGCCTGGCGCCGGCAATCCGACTGGCGCGCGAGGGCCTGCCGGTAACCGAGGGAACCCAAAGGCTGCTGCGGGCCGTTCCGCGCATGGGCTCGCCCTCGCCCGCGTTTCTGGAGATATTCATGCCGGGCGGAGAAGCGCCGCCGGTCGGCGACCTGATTCGCCGGCCGGACCTCGCCGATACTCTCGAGACCTTGAGCGCTCAAGGCGCGGCGGGCTTCTACACCGGTCCCAGGGCCGAACTCCTGGTCCAGGGCGTGCGTGACGCAGGCGGCATCTGGAGCATGAAGGACCTGGCGGCCTACCGGATCATCGAGCGGCAACCGGTCCGCTTCCGCTACGGGGAAGTCGAGGTCACTACCGCGCCGCCGCCGTCGGCCGGCGGCGTGGCGCTGGCGCAGGTGTTCAACATGCTCGGCCACCGGAGTTTTGCGCAACTTGAGGATCCGGCCCGGACGCATCTGCTGGTCGAGGCGATCCGGCGCGCGTACCGGGACCGGGCCGAATATCTCGGCGATCCGGACTTCGTTCCGGTTCCGGTCGAGCGGCTGATCCATCCCTGGTACGCCGACGGTTTGCTGGCCAGCGTGCGCATGGACCGCGCCACGCCCAGCGACACCCTGCCCGGTCCGGTCAGTCAGCGGCCACTTGGGACCGACACCAGCCACTTCTCGGTGCTGGACAAGGACGGCAATCGCGCCGCGGTAACGCAGACGATCAATACACTGTTCGGTTCCGGTTTCGTCCCGCCGGGCACCGGCGTAATCCTGAACAACGAGATGGACGACTTCTCGGTGAAGCGCGGAACGCCCAACGCATTCGGGCTCGTGCACTCGCATGCCAACGGTATCGAACCGGGCAAGCGCATGCTCTCGAGCATGACGCCCACCTTCCTGGAGTCCGAGCGCGGTCTGGCGATCCTCGGCACGCCAGGGGGAAGCCGCATCGTGACGATGGTGCTGCTGGGCGCGCTGGCCTGGATGGACGGCGCGGACGCCGAAGGCATCGTCGGCCTGCCCCGCGTTCACCACCAGTACATCCCGGACTCGCTCTCGTTCGAAGCCGGCGCGATGGACGAGGAACTGCAGGCCGCGCTCGCCGAGCTGGGCCACGCGCTGCGGGAGTCGTCCCGGCCCTGGGGCAACATGCAGGCGATTACCCTCGAGTATGCCGACGGCACGCTGACGGCCGCCAGCGATCCGCGCCGTAACGGCGGCTCCGACGTCCGCTAAGCTCCGTTACGTCTGGCAACGTGCGCAGTAGTAACTGGCACGCTGCCCTATAACGCTTCTTCGGATCTCCGAGCCGCAGCGCCGGCAATCGCGCCCCGCCCGGTCATAGACGTCCAGCCGCTGGGCGAAGTAACCCGGGCGGCCGCTTGCGTCGGCGAAGTCGCGCAGCGTGGTCCCGCCCGCCTCGATGGCCTCGCCCAGCACGTCGCGAATCACCCGCGCCAGCGACTCGTAGCGGCGTAAAGCGATCCGCCCGGCGGCGCGGCGCGGGTGTATCCCGGCCCGGTAGAGCGCCTCGCTGGCGTAGATGTTGCCCATTCCCGCAACCACAGCCGGCATCATCAGAAACGACTTCACGGCAACCCGCCGGCCAAGCGAGCGCGCCTTCAGCCACGCGCCGGTGAAATCGGCTCTGAAGGGCTCGGGGCCGAGGTCCGCCAGCAGCTTGTGGCGCAAGGGATCTCGTCCGCCCCACAGCAGGCTGCCGAATTTTCGCGGGTCTGTAAACCGCAGGGCCTTGCCGCCGTCGAAAACCACGTCATAGTGATCGTGGACGTCCGGCTCGGTTCCGGCCGCCACCACGGAGAAGCTGCCCGACATTCCCAAGTGGGCGATGGCCGTTCCGCGCTCGCTTTCCAGGAGGAGGTACTTGGCCCTGCGCCCAACGCCGAGCATCGTGGCGCCGGTGAGTTCGCGCTCGACCTGCCGGGGTATCGGCCATCTGAGCCGCCGCTCGCGAACTACGACCCGGTCAACCCGCGCACCCGCCACCAGCGGCTCGATGCCGCGGCGGGTCGTCTCGACCTCGGGCAGCTCGGGCACGCTGCCTCCGCGCGGGTCCGCGCGCTACCAGCCCATCTCGTGGAACTGGGCCATCCGCAGCACGAAGGACGGCAATTGCGATTCGTAACCGCGCAGATGCTCGAATTCCGGAAAATGCAGCTTGGCCGGGATCCGGGCAACCGGCGTGCCGGCTTCCAGTTCCCGGCCCACCGCGTCAATGATGGTTTCCATCCAGCGCCGCCGGATCACGACCGCGTCCTTGCCCGCGCGCGCCGGTCCGTGCGCGCCGATCATCAGGTCAAAGTCCATGGCCTCGATTTCGCGCAGGGACCGCAGATACTCGATGATGTCGTAATCCGGCATTGTGCCCAGGCCTATGAACCCGTCGGTCGCCAGGTCCGCAAGGTAGATCGCGCGCTCCTCGGGGAAGTCGAATACCAGCAGGCAATCGCCGTGGTTCTCGCCGAGATAGCGCAGATTGAAACTCTCTCCGCCCAGGCTGAAAAGCGTGTTTCCGGAGATGGTCCGGTCCGGGATCACGAGGTCCGGGTTCGGATTGCGGAAGAAGAACTTCAGGCAGTTCTCGTGGCTGATGAACTCGGCGCCCTCGGCCTTGAAGATCTGCCCGCCCAGCACGTGGTCCCAGTGCTCGTGGCTGTAGATCACGTAGCGCACCGGAAGGTCCGTCACCTTCGCGATTTCCGCCCGATAGACTTCGGCGGCATCCGGGCTGATCGGATCGGTAGCGATGACCCCTTCGTCCGTGACCACGAAGATGTTGCGGATTCCCCTGCGCCAGAAGGTATAGAGGCGATCGGAAATCTTCGTGGTCTCGTATTCCTTGCTCCAATCCTGCGCCTGTGCTTCTCCGAGAAACGCAAAGATGAGCGCGCCAAGCACTCCGAAACAAACCTTCTTCAAGCCTTCC
This sequence comes from Gammaproteobacteria bacterium, assembly GCA_009838035.1. Classification (NCBI taxonomy): domain Bacteria; kingdom Pseudomonadati; phylum Pseudomonadota; class Gammaproteobacteria; species Gammaproteobacteria bacterium. The sequence continues at coordinate 37,762 of VXSK01000005.1, read as the reverse complement.
CCCTCGCCGAGTTTTCGGCCAAACCCGCTCCCATACTATCCTCTAGGGAGTCCGGCCGGGCGCCGCTTCGTAGCAGCCTTCGGAGCGAAACATCGAATCGTCGGTATGATGGCGCATGAACGCGCAGCGACTCTGACGAATCCGGGTTTTGAACGGAACGGAGGTAAGGCATGAATGATGGCGATGCGGCGAATCCGCGGTATGGCGGGTTCTGGATTCGATTGGGGGCGATGATTCTGGACACCGTCATCATTTTCGCCGTTACCTTCCTGGCGGTGCGCCTGCTGTACGGGCAAGGCTACCTGGAATGGGTAATGGAAGGAGCAACGGAAGGCATGACCCGCGAGCGAATCTTTTTTGACTGGGTGCTGCCCGCCGTTTACTCCGTGGGCTTCTGGATCCTCAAATCGGCCACGATCGGCAAGATGCTGGTGAAGGTAAAGATAGTGAATGCGAAAACCGGCGAGCCGGCTTCGCCTTTACAATGCATCGTGCGTTACCTTGGATATTTCGTATCCGCGCTGCCGTTGGGTCTGGGCTTTATCTGGGTGGCGTTCGACAAGAGAAAACAGGGCTGGCATGACAAGATCGCACGCACTCTCGTGGTTTCAAGCTCGCGCCCACTGCCCTACTAGGCGGAAACCAGGGGTCAGCCCGCCCTGGCCGGCAAATCGGCCCTGCAGGTGAGGCGGCTGCCGGCGTGACAGGCAGGTTCCGCGGAATTCCGGCATGGCTGCGGCGCAATCGCGCCAAGGCGATCACGCTGGCCGTGATTGTTGGGGTGGTTGCATGGTTCCTGTGGCCGGAAGGCGCGGAGCCACCTCCGCCTCCGACCACGGCCACGGTGGTGCGGGGCGATATCGAGCAGTTGATTGCGGCTTCCGGGACGCTGGAGGCGGGCAGTCTGGTGGATGTGGGCGCGCAGGTGTCGGGACAGCTCAACAAGTTGCATGTGAGCCTTGGAGACGTGGTTTCGGAAGGCGATGCGCTGGCGGAGATCGACGACTTCATTGCCCGGACCCGCGTGACTTCGGCGGAGGCCAGCCTGGAGAGCCTTCAGGCGGCTTCGTCCTCACAGGAAGCCAGCCTGGTGATGGCCCGCAGCGAGCTCAAGCGCCAGGAGCGCATGATGCAGGCGCAGGCCACCACCGAGAGGGACTATGACCAGGCGGTGCTGAGCCTGGCGCAATCGGAGGCCAACCTGGCGCGCCACCTGCTGCAGATCGAACAGGCGCAGGCCAGCATGGAGGAAGCCAGGGCGATGCTGGACTTCACCCGCATCACGGCGCCGGCCGACGGCACGATCGTGAGCATCTTTGCGCAGGAAGGGCAGACGCTCAACGCGACGCAGACGGCGCCGGTGATCCTGCGGATTGGCGATCTGCGCACCATCAATGTCAGCGCCAAGGTGTCGGAAGCGGACATGCGCCGTCTGACCGCGGGAATGGACGCCTACTTCACCACTCCGGCGGACGGCGAGCGGCGCTGGCAGGGAAAACTCAAGGAGATCTCGCCCATCCCGGAAGGGCCGACCGGAGCAGCGGGACTGGCGCAGTTCGACGCGCTCATGGCAGTGGAAAACCCGGACGCCACGCTGCTGCCGGGAATGACCGCCAAGGTGTTCTTCGTGGTCGAAGCCGCGCGCGAAGTTCTCAAGGTGCCGCGAGGCGCAGTAACGTTCGCCGACGGGCCGATGAGCGCGGCGGGCCAGTATGCGCAAGGAGCAGCCTTTGACGGGCCGGGCCGGTTCGGAGGACGGGGAGTCCGGGGGCGGGGACTCCGGGCGCAGTCTGCGGCGGCGGCTCCCGTAACGGGTAATGATGACGATCGCGGCCGGACGTCGCCAGAGACCCCGGGGCGGGAGGCCACGGTCCAGGTGGTGGACGCCGAGGGCGGGCAGCAATCGCGAACCATCCGCGTGGGGGTAAGCAACGACGTCGAGGTGGAGGTGCTGTCGGGCCTGTCGGAAGGCGAGCGCGTGGTGACCGGAACGCCGCAGCCGCCGATGCCTGAAACTCCGGCCTTCTTCGGCGGCTGATGGAGCACAACGGCCCGCCGCTGATCAGGCTTGAAAACGTCGGCCGGCGGTACCGCGCCGGCGACGCCGAAGTAGGCGCGCTGAAGGGCGTGACCCTGGACATACACGCCGGCGAGTTCGTGGCGGTTATGGGCCCGTCCGGGTCCGGCAAGACCACGCTGATGAACATCATCGGCTGTCTCGACCAACCGAGCGACGGCGAGTATTTCTATAGCGGGCTGCCGGTTCATGCGGCCGGCTCCGATGAACGCGCCCGCTTGCGACGCGAAGCGTTCGGGTTCGTGTTCCAGGACTACAACCTGCTGCGCATGGTCACGGCCCAGGAAAACGTCGAGATGCCGGCCATATACGCGGGAATTCGCAGGCGCATTCGCTGGGCGCGAGCCGCGGAATTGCTTTCGACGCTGGGCCTGGCGCATCGCACCGGCCATCATCCCAATGAACTGTCGGGCGGCGAGCGACAGCGCGTGGCCATCGGGCGGGCGCTGATGAACGGTGCGGCAGTCGTGCTGGCCGACGAGCCCACGGGCTCGGTGGATTCGCGCAACGGCAAGGAAATCATGGCGCAACTGGCCGCACTGTCCGAGCGCGGACGCACGGTGATCCTGGTCACGCACGATCCGACCGTGGCCCGCTATGCGCGGCGGCGCATCGAGCTTCTGGACGGCCGCGTGACAAGCGACACGGGTCCCAACCCGGGTCGGCAAGTTTCGGCCGTTAGCGCGGCGCGCGCCCCCTCGCAGCGCATACAGGCCCCGGTGGCATCGCTGGCGGAAAGCGCGCGAACCGCGCGGCGCACGTTGCGCGGAAACAAGTCGCGCACAGCGCTTACGCTGCTGGGCATTGTCATCGGGGTGTTCTCGGTCACGGCCATGCTCGGCGTCGCCCAGGGCATGCGCAACTCGTTAACGGACACTATCCGGCAACTCGGCGGCGCCGGCATCACGATCAGTCCCCGCTTCGGCGAAAACAGCAGGCCGCTCACGCTGAGTGACGCCGATGCGATCCGTTCGCAAATCCCCAACCTGCTTTCAGTGGCGCCTGAAATGAGCGGCGGCGGGACTCTGGTTGGAGGGAACAACAGCCAATTCGCGCGCGTCACGGCCACCACCGGCCGGGCGATGCAGGAGCGCGGCCTGATCCTGGCCGAAGGTGCATTCTTCGACGAGGCGCACAGCGAAAGCTATGCCCCGGTTGTGATTCTGGGCGGGCTGCTGGCGGGCGACCTGTTCGGCGAACGTGCCCGGGCGGTGGGCGAGTACGTGCTGATCAACGGCGAGCCGTACCAGGTTATCGGCGTGCTGAAGCGAAACGAGAGCACTTTCGGCGCCTTCGACTTCCAGCAGCGGTCCGCCCATGTACCGCTGATGACCGGCGCGGCGCGATTGTTCGGCCGCGACAACCTGGACTCGATTCAGGTTGTCGCCGCGGATACGGACCAGGTTGAGACGGTCCAGAATGCGATCGAGGCGCTGCTGAGCCGGCTTCACGGAAGAGGCGCGTTTCGGATAGCCAATCAGGAGCAGATACTGGAGGCCCAGAACAACATCGGCCGGATTGGGAGCCTCGTGTTCGGCGCCATCGGAGGCATTTCGCTGGTGGTGGCCGGCATCGGCGTAATGAACATCATGCTGGCTTCGGTGGCCGAACGTACCCGCGAAATCGGGCTGCGCATGGCCATCGGCGCGCGCGAGCGCGACATACTGATGCAGTTCATCTGCGAGGCCGCAATGGTCGCGGGGCTGGGCGGCGCCGTCGGGTTGATCGCCGCGCTGGGGCTGGGAGCTCTGGTCAACAGTTTCACGCCCATGGCGTTTGTGGCGTTTACGCCCTGGATTCTGCTTGTGGGGCTGTCCTGCGCAACGCTGACGGGTGTGATATTCGGTTTCGCGCCGGCGCGGCGGGCCGCCGGCATGGACCCGGTGGCAGCGCTGCGAGCGTAATATCCGTAAACCGTAACGAGGAAGCGAGATGCAAACAGTTGCTTGGAAGTTCGCCACCCTGAACGGGAAATCGCGAATCACCGCAATAGTGCGGCCCTGTGCGCCGCTGCTGGCAGCCATTGCGCTGGCGGGCTGCTCCACCATTTCCATGCCCGCGCTGGATGCGGACACGCCGCCGGACTGGAGCGAGGCCCCGACCGGCGAGTGGCCGGGCGAGGAATGGTGGGACGCCTTCGGCAGCGGCGAATTGCGCGACCTGATGCAGCAGGTACAGGAGCGCAACCTGAGCCTTGAGAACGCCGAACGCAACTTGAGGCAGGCGCAATTGGCGCTGATCGACGCCGGCTTCGACCTCTACCCCACCCCGGTGGTCGATTTCAACGCGTCCGGCCGCTATAGCGGATCCGCCCCGCCCGGAGGCGCATTTCGGGACGACGCTTCCGATTCCGGGAGCCTGACTCTGAGCCTGAGTTACGCGGACATCCTCAGCAAGCCATACCGTTTCGAGGCTGCCGAAGCCGCATATGAATCGGCCGCGGCGCAACTCGCCGCCACCCGGCTTAGTCTGCTGGGCACCGCCGCCTCTACGTATTTCCGGATCCTTCACGCCCGCGATCAGATCGAGGCGGCGAGACTCAATCTGCAGAACGCGGAAGCGATTGAGCGCATCACCCGTGCGCGCGTAGAAGCGGGCGTGCTTACTCCCATCGACGCGCTTCAGCAGCAGATCGCCGTGCAGAGGCAGCGCAACAGGCTCTCCCAATTGCGCCAGGAGGAATACGCCGCGCGGGCTGCGCTGGCCCTGCTGGTGGCCGAACCGGTTCGCAATTTCGACGTGCAAGCCACCACGCTCGACGGTTTGCTTACGCCTTCGGTAGTTCCCGGCCTGCCCTCGGAGCTGCTCATCCGCCGCCCCGACATCGTGCAGGCCGAAATGAACCTGCGCCAGGCGCGCGCCAACGTGGCCATCGCGCGCAACGCGCTGCTGCCCGGAATCTCGCTGACCGCGTCCGCCAACACCGCGAGCAGCGACCTGCGCAAATTGACATCGGACAACAGCGTCGCGGCCTCCCTGAGCGCCTCGCTGGTGCAGAACGTGTTCGATTTCGGCCGCCGCGGACGTGCCAGGGAAAGCGCCCGGTTGGCGATGGACTCGTCGCTGGCCAGTTATCGCGAAATCGTCATCCGCGCGTTCAACGACATCGAAATCGCGCTGGGCAACATCGAGTTGCTCGACTCGCTCAGCAGGATCGCGCTGGAAGACCTAAGACGCGCCGAGGAGTCCCTGCGGATCGCCGAAGTGCGCTACCGCGAAGGCGTGATCGACTACCAGCGCGTCCTCACCGCACAGGACTTCCTCTACAGCGCCCGCAACAACGTGCTCAGCAACAAGCGCGCCCACCTCAACGCCATCGTCAGCCTCTACCAGTCCCTCGGGGGCGGCTGGCGCAGCGACGGCGGATAGCCAATCGCCAATAAACGCAGCTGTTTGGCGCAGCGCAAAATTGTCCATAACAAGCCGTTACAACGGCGTCTGATGTAAGATGTTTTGCTTGGCTGGCGCATTGCGCCGGCACAGGTGACACCAGGCCTGGAACAATGAGAAGCGACACCGTAAAGCGTGGCATCGAAAGAGCGCCACACCGTTCGTTGCTGCGCGCGACCGGCATCGTGCGTTCGGACGAAGACTTCGAGCGCCCGTTCATCGGCATCTGCAACTCGTTCGTGGAGCTGATTCCCGGCCATGTACACCTGCAGAAGCTCGGCGCCATCGCCCGCGACGCGGTCCGTGAAGCGGGCGGCGTTCCGTTCGAGTTCAACACCATCGGCGTGGACGACGGCATCGCGATGGGCCACATCGGCATGCGCTACTCGCTGCCGTCGCGCGAACTGATCGCCGACTCGGTCGAGACCATGGCACAGGCCCACTGGCTGGACGGCCTGGTGTGCATATCGAACTGCGACAAGATCGTGCCCGGAATGCTGATGGGGGCGCTTCGGATCAACATTCCGACGGTGTTCGTGTCCGGCGGTCCGATGAAGGCCGGCAAACTGCCCGGCGGCGACAAGGTGGACCTGGCCAGCGTGTTCGAGGCGGTGGGACGCCACCAGAAGGGCGACATGAGCGATGAGGAACTCGCCCAACTCGAGCAACTGAGCTGCCCCACCTGCGGCTCATGCTCGGGCATGTTCACCGCCAACTCCATGAACTGCCTGGTCGAGGCGCTGGGCCTGGCGCTGCCCGGCAACGGTTCCATCCTGGCCGTGGATCCGCGCCGCGAGAAACTGGTGCGAAAGGCCGGCGCACGCGTAGTGGAACTTGTCGAACAGGATCTCAAGCCCCGCGATATCGTCACCGCCGACGCCTTCGACGACGGCTTCGCGCTCGATATGGCGATGGGCGGTTCCACCAACACGGTGCTGCACCTGCTGGCGGCCACGCACGAAGCGGAAGTGCCCTACGACCTGGACCGGATCAACCGCATGGCCGACCGCGTGCCCTACATATGCAAGGTTTCGCCGGCCACTCCGGACGTGCACATGGAAGACGTGGAGCAGGCGGGGGGCGTGCAGGCCATCCTGAAGGAACTGGACGCCATCGGCGTTCTGAACTCGGACCGGCCGACCGTGGCCGGAAACTTCGGCGAGCGACTGAGGGATGCCGAGGTGCAGAACCGGGCGGTGATTCGCGATCGCGCCACCGCGTTTCGCGCCACCGGGGGCCTGAGCGTGCTGTTCGGCTCACTGGCGCCGGAGGGTGCAATCATCAAGGTCGGCGCGGTGCCGGAGCACCTGCAGCGGTTCGAAGGCCGCGCGCGCATCTACGAATCGCAGGACGAAGCCGTGGAGGGAATCATGGCCGGCGAGGTGCGCGAGGGCGACGTGGTCATCATTCGCTACGAGGGTCCGCGCGGCGGTCCCGGCATGCCGGAAATGCTGCAGCCGACTTCGGCAATCGCCGGTATGGGTCTGGATACCGCCGCCGCCCTGTTGACCGACGGGCGGTTTTCCGGCGCAACCCGCGGTCTTTCGGTGGGTCATGTCTCGCCCGAGGCAGCCGCCGGGGGACCCATCGCGCTGGTCGAGCCGGGCGATCGCATCGTCATAGACCTGAAGCAACGGCGGGTGGACCTGATGGTCGACCCGGATGAACTCGAACGCCGACGCGAACGGCTCAAGCCGTTCCGCCCGAAAATAAAGGGTGGCTGGCTGGAGCGCTACACGCATTTCGTGACCAGCGCTTCCACCGGCGCCATCCTGCGCGTGGGCGGTCCCGAAGGGGCCGGGGCGCGCAAAGCTTCCGAACGTCATGAGGAACTTACCCATGTCTAGCACCAGCACTGCCGCGGCGGTGGCGGAAACGCCGCAGCGTCTGCGAGGCAGGGACGCCGTGCAGCAATACATCGGCAAGAAGATGTCGGGCGCGGAGATTTTTCTCCACGCGCTGGAAGCGGAGGATGCGCGGGTTGTCTTCGGACATCCCGGCGGCGCGGTAATTCACGTATATGACGAAATGGCGCGCGTACAGCCGAATTTCGAGCATGTACTGGTGCGGCACGAGCAAGGCGGCACGCATGCGGCCGAGGGCTATGCCAAGGCCACCGGGCAGGTCGGAACCGTGCTCGTGACCAGCGGCCCCGGCGCGACCAATACCGTGACCGGCATTGCCGACGCGTTCATGGATTCGGTCCCCATCGTGGTTTTCACGGGCCAGGTCCCCATGCCGCTGATCGGCAACGACGCCTTCCAGGAAACCGACACGCTCGGCGTGACCCGCAGCATTACCAAGCACAACTACCTGGTGCGCTCGCCGGACGACATCCCGCGCATCGTGCACGAGGCCTACCACCTTGCCCGCACCGGGCGGCCGGGGCCGGTCGTGGTGGACCTGCCCAAGGACGTACTGATGGCCGAGGGCGTATTCCAGTTCGACGAAGAAATCCACATGCGCGGTTACTCGGTCCCCGACGAATGCGACGAGATCCGGCTGCGCCGCGCGGTCAGGATGATCGAGAAATCGCAGCGCCCGCTGCTGTACGTGGGCGGCGGCACGATCAATTCCAACGCCGCGGGAGTGCTGACCGAGTTCGCGCGCCATATGAACATTCCGGTCACCACCAGCCTGCACGGACTGGGCGCGTTCCCCGAGGACGACCCGCTGTCGCTGGGCATGCTGGGCATGCATGGCATGTGGTGGGCCAACCAGGCGGTGCAGCACGCCGATCTCATCATCGCCGTGGGCGCGCGCTTCGACGACCGCGTAACCGGCATGGTGGACCGCTGGGCGCCGCACGCCGCGGTCATTCATATCGAGATCGACAAGTCCTGCATTTCCAAGAACATCTACGCCGACCTGGCGTTCAATGCGGACGTGAAAGCGGTGCTGGAGCGGCTGCGCCCGCTGGTCAAGCCCAAGAAGGTCAAGCGCTGGCTGAACAAGATCCAGGACTGGCGCGACGAATGCCCGCTGACCTACGCCGACGACGGCGAGTTGCGGCCGCAATACGTGCTGGAGCGCCTTCGGGCGAAGTCGGGCGGCGATGCAGTCGTGTGCACCGACGTGGGCCAGAACCAGATGTGGGCCGCACAGTACCTGAAGTACACGCAGCCGCGATCGCATATCACCTCCGGCGGCCTGGGGACGATGGGGTTCTCGCTGCCTGCGGCCCTGGGTGCGGGCTTCGGCATGCGCGCCTACGGTATCGGCAAGACCGTGATCTCGATCAACGGCGATGGCGGTTTCATGATGAACGCGCAGGAACTCGCAGTGGCGTCGGCGCACAAGATCCCGCTGAAAGTTGTGATCATGAACAACAACTTCCTGGGGATGGTGCGCCAGTGGCAGGAGCTTTTCCATGAGAACCGCTTCAGCCACACCGACCTTACCGACACCAACCCGGACTTCGTGCAACTGGCGCGCGCCAGCCGCTGCGCGGCCCTGCGCGCCGAGAGCCCGGACCAGGTGGATGACGTGATCGAGAAGGCCTGGGAAATCAATGACCGGCCGGTAGTCATGGAGTTCCGGGTCGTAAAGGAAGAGATGGTGTTCCCGATGGTCCCGGCCGGCAAGTCGTCGGACGAGATGATCACGTCCCGGCACGCGCCGGAGACCTTCGTATGAACGACGAAGCCATCACGCTGACTCCGCAGCAGCTGATCCGCAAGCGGGCGGCGGGCGAACCGGTGGAGCCGGGCGCGCCCCCACAGGCCCAGCAGCACATCATCAACGTGCTGCTGGAGAACTCCATGGGCGCGCTGATCCGGGTGGTCAACATGTTCTCCGCCCGCGGTTTCAATATCGACAGCGTGACCGTGGGCGTGACCGACGATCCGACGATTTCGCGCATCTGCATCGTCACCAGCGGCAACGACCGCGTCATCTCGCAAATCATCCGCCAGCTCAACCGGCTGGTGGATACGATCGAGGTGCACGATGTCACCGGCACGGATTTCGTCGAGCGGGAGCTGTGCATGATCCAGGTACGCTGCACCGGCGAGAAGCGCTCGGAGATCCTGCAGATCAACGAGATCTTTCGCGGCAGGGTCGTGGACGTGACGCCGGACATCCTGGCCCTGGAGATCGTGGGGCCGACCAAGAAGGTGGATGCCTTCGTCAACCTGATGAGAACGCACGGGATCGTGGAAGTCGCACGCTCCGGCCGTGTGGCCATGCAAAGGGCGCCGCAACCCACCGGCGGCGAAAGTTAAGTCCATTCCAGGGGGCCGCAAGTCCCCGGATCGAAACATTCAGCAAAGGGCCTGATATGAAGATTCATTACGAAGCCGATCTGTCCATCATTCGCGGCCGCAAGGTGGCGGTGCTGGGGTACGGAAGCCAGGGGCACGCGCATGCCCTGAACCTCAAGGAAAGCGGCGTGCAGGTCGTGGTGGGGCTGCGCGAGGGTTCCTCTTCCCGCAAAGAGGCGGAGTCGCAAGGTTTGAGCGTGCTCGACATGAGCGCGGCTGCCGCCTGGGGCGACGTGATCATGATCCTGGTTCCGGATCAGCACCACCGGCGCGTCTATGAATCGGCGGTGGCGCCCAACCTCGAGGCCGGTCAGGCCCTGGCCGTGGGACATGGCTTCAGCGTGCTGTACGGCCAGGTCAAGCCACCGGCAGACGTGGACGTGTTCATGGTGGCGCCGAAGAGCCCGGGACACCTGGTGCGGCGGATGTACCTGCAGGGCGCCGGCGTGCCCTGCCTGGCGGCCGTTCACCAGAACGCCACCGGCGGCGCGCTGGACCTGGCGCTCAGCTACGCCGACGGCATCGGCGGGATTCGCGCGGGCGTCATTGAGACCAATTTCAAGGACGAGACCGAGACCGACCTGTTCGGCGAGCAGGCGGTGCTGTGCGGCGGCTCGGAAGAGCTGATCAAGGCCGGCTTCGAGACGCTGGTTGAAGCTGGCTATCCGCCGGAACTGGCTTACTTCGAAGTGCTGCACGAACTGAAACTGATCGTGGACCTCTACTACGAGGGCGGCCTGAAGCGCATGAACTACTCGGTCAGCGACACCGCCGAGTACGGCAACTACTCGCGGGGCCCCAAGGTGGTGGGCGAAGCGTCGCGCAAGGCCATGAAGCAGATCCTGGCCGACATCCAGTCCGGCGCCTTCGCGCGCGAGTGGATAGATGAGTTCGAGAACGGCGAACCCCGCCTGCACGAACTGCGGGCGAAGACGGCCGCCCACCCCATCGAGGCCGTCGGCGCCAATCTCCGCAAGATGATGAACTGGCTGCCCAAGGACTGACCCTGGGAGCGAGGGCGTCCCGCCCTCAGTGCCAGGACGACAGTGACCGCTCCGCAATGAACACCCCCCACAAGGTTTCGCAGGCGGCGCTGGATCTACTGGCCGGAAAGCATCGCGCGCTCGTCGGCGGTGACTGGGTCGCCGGAGAAGGCGGCGAACCGAAGCCGATCATCGATCCCGCGGAAGGCAAGACAATCGCAAGCGTCGCGCCCGCGTCACTGGAGCAGGCGGACGATGCGGTAGCCGCGGGCCGCGCTGCCTTCCTGGACCGGCGCTGGAGCGGACAGACGCCGGCGCACAAGCAGCGCGTGCTGCTGCGCGTCGCGGAGCTGATCGAACGCGACGCACAGATGCTGGCGGAACTGGAGACGCTGAACGGCGGAAAGCTCTACGCCGCCGCTCTGCACGGCGAAGTCGCCCATGCCGCCGAGACCTTCCGTTACTACGCCGGCTGGTGCACAAAGCTGCCCGGCGCCACCTTCGATCCCTCGGTGCCGGGGCAGCGCTTCCACGGCCTGATCCGCAACGAACCCGTGGGGGTCGCGGTGCAGATCGTGCCGTGGAACGGGCCGCTGGTCATGGCCGCCTGGAAACTGGCTCCGGCGCTGGCGGCCGGCTGCAGTTGCATTCTCAAACCGGCGGAAATCACTCCGTTGACGGCGCTGTACCTGGGGCGTTTGCTGCTGGAGGCCGGCGTACCCGAAGGCGTGGTGAGCGTTCTGCCCGGCCCCGGCGGAAAGCTGGGACAACACCTGGCCCGCCATCCGCAAGTCAACAAGGTAGCGTTTACCGGATCCACCGAGGTCGGCAAGCAATTGCTGACGGATGCGCGGGGCAATTTGAAGCGCCTTTCGCTGGAACTTGGAGGCAAGTCGCCGGTGCTGATATTCGGCGATGCCGACTTGCCTCGAGCGATTGCCGGAGCCGCCGACGCCATTTTCGCCAATGCCGGACAGGTATGCGTGGCGGGCTCCCGCGTATATGCCGAACGCGGCGTTTACCGGGAAATTCTCGAAGGTCTCGAGGAAACCGCTCGCGGGCTCAGGCTGGGACCCGGCCTTGATCCCGACTCGGAGATGGGTCCGCTGATCAGCGCCTCGCACCGCGAATCCGTTCACGAGCTTGTTCAATCCGGCGTGAGCGAGGGCGCGCGGCTGGTCACCGGCGGAGAACCGCTGGCGGGCCAGGGCTATTTCTATCCGCCGACGGTTTTTGCCGATGCCGGTGAAGAAATGCGCATCACCCGCGAGGAGATCTTCGGACCCGTTGTAACGGTAGCGCCATTCGACACGGCGGCGGAGGCCGTCCGCCTGGCCAATCAAAGCCGATACGGTCTCGCGGCGAGCGTCTGGACCGGCGACCTGGCGCGGGGACACGATATCGCCGAGAACCTGGAGTCCGGAATCGTCTGGATCAACTCGCACGGCATCCCCGAACTGTCGATGCCGATCGGCGGCTACAAGCAGTCCGGCTGGGGCCGCGAGCACGGCCTCGAGGGCCTGAAGATCTACATGGAAACCAAGTCGATCATGGCGAGGATGGACTGATGAACCGGATCGCCGAAGCGCGCGTGATCGTGACCTGTCCGGGGCGCAATTTCGTTACGCTGAAGATCGTCACGGACGATGGGGTCCAGGGTCTCGGCGACGCCACGCTCAACGGGCGGGAGATGGCGGTGGTCAGCTATCTGAACGACCACGTGATCCCCACGCTGATCGGGCGCGAGGCCGACCGCATCGAGGACACCTGGCAATACCTGTATCGGGGCGCCTACTGGCGCCGGGGGCCGGTCACGATGACCGCTATCGGCGCGGTGGACACCGCGCTGTGGGACATCAAGGCCAAGACAGCCGGGATGCCGCTCTACCAGTTGCTGGGCGGCCGAAGCCGCGACCGCGTGCTCTGCTACGGCCACGCCAACGGCGAAGACGTGGCCGCGACCGTGGAGGAAGTTGGCCGCTACCTGGAACTCGGCTACAAGGCCGTGCGCGCCCAGTGCGGCGTCCCCGGCCTGGCGGGAACCTACGGGGTAAGCAAGGACCGGATGTATTACGAACCGGCCTCGGCGGCGCTGCCCGAGGAGAACGTCTGGTCGTCGGAGAAATACCTCAACTCCGTGCCGGAGCTGTTCGCGGCCCTGCGCGAGGAATACGGATTCACGCCGCACCTGCTGCACGACGTGCATCACCGCCTGACGCCCATCGAGGCCGGCCGTCTGGGCAAGGCGCTGGAACCGTATGCACTGTTCTGGATGGAGGACCCCACTCCGGCCGAGAACCAGGAGTCCTTCCGGCTGATCCGCTCGCACACGACCACTCCGCTGGCGGTGGGCGAAGTCTTCAACACCATCTGGGACTGCAAGGACCTGATCGAGAACCAGCTCATCGACTACATCCGCTGCACCGTCCCTCACGCCGGCGGCATCACCCACCTGCGCCAGATCGCAGCGCTCGCGGCGCTCTACCAGGTGCGCACCGGCTGTCACGGCGCCACCGACCTCTCCCCGGTCAGCATGGGCGCCGCGCTCCACTTCGACCTGTCGGTGCCGAACTTCGGCATCCAGGAATACATGCGCCACACCGAGGAAACCGACGCCGTTTTCCCCCGCGCCTGGCGCTTCGAGCACGGCTACCTCCATCCGGGCGAAGCGCCCGGCCACGGCGTGGACATCGACGAGAAACTCGCGGCGGAGTATCCCTATCGTCCGGCGTCCCTCCCTGTCAACCGCCTGGAGGACGGCACTCTCTGGAACTGGTAGCTGCGGACCCCTGAATCCATACGCAAAAAACAGGCGTATACTCAGGGTGATTGGCGGGGAGGTCGAGGACACTGCCATGACAACCTCGACATTCAATCCAAGCACCTCCACCAACGGAAGGGCGCAGCACGCGCCCGCTCAACCGCAAAAGACTCTTCGAACCGGCATGCTCGGCATCGTGACGGCCGCCTCGGTAGCAGCCTGCTCCGCGTTCGGTGGAAAGGCCGCGGAAGAGCCGGCGTACAACGTCGTCATCGAGGACGGAGATTTCCAGGTCCGCGATTACGACGGCTACGCAATTGCGGAAACGATGGTCTCGCCTCCTTTCGATGCCGCCACACGAACCGGGTTCGGCCGGCTGGTGCGTTACATATCCGGCACCAACAGCGGCAAGCGCAAGATCGAAATGACCGCTCCGGTGGAAATGGAGCCGCGCGGCGAGAAGATACAGATGACCGCACCCGTGGTCATGAGCCCCGCGGAGTACTCCGGCGCCAGCCAGGGCCCGGCACTTGCCGGCGCTGCGATGGACAGCTGGAGGATGGCCTTCGTATTGCCCGAGGGCTATACGGCGGAAAACTCTCCGGTCCCATCAAATCCGGCCGTCATGGTCCGGGACGTGCCGCCGCGCCGGGTGGCCAGCGTCCGCTTCAGCGGTTTCATGAGCGACAGGAACGCGGAGCGGGAACGCAAGCGCCTGCTTGACTGGCTTGACGACCGAGGCATCGAGCACGAGGGCGATTGGCGGGTAGCGGGATACAACCCGCCCTGGACGATCCCGCCCCTGCGCCGTAATGAAGTGCTGGTTACCCTGCGGTAACCGCCTCTTCGAAGATGCGCTTCAGCGGGAGACGGCGCCGCCGTTGACCGCGTAGCGCATGACCTCGGCGGGCGTGGCGCGAAGCTGATCGCCCATGATGGTGTGCTTCAGTGCGGCCGCGGCGAGGGCGAACTCGGCAGCCCTGACCACCGACCAGCCTTCCGCCAGGCCGTGCAGCACGCCCGCCGCGTAGGCGTCGCCCCCTCCCACCGGATCCACGACCTGGCCCAGGCCATGCGGTTCGAGCTTGGCGGAATCTTCGCCGTTGGTCGCGAAGCCGCCGAGCTTGGGGGCGCCGCTTTCGTCCTTGTCGTGCAGGGTCCCCGCGAGTACCGTCATGTGCGGGGCCACGTCCCCGAGCAGGCCGAAGCCGTGCGCCGGATCCGGAGAAATATCGTCGGGCCGGGGCTGGTCGAGAATCCAGCGAATCTCCCGGCAACCGCAGAACACCAGGTCGGCCAGCGCCACGATCCTGCGGCAGGCCGCTCCGAAGGAACGGGAATCGGCCCACAGCGCCTCGCGGTAGTTGCAGTCGAAAGACACCCGGCAACCCGCCTCCCGCGCCGCCTTCGCGGCAGTCTCGCAGGCGTCGGCAGCGGACTCCGAAAGCGCCAGCGTGATGCCGCTCAAATGCAGCCAGTCGGCATCGGCAAGCAGCCTTGACCAATCGAGGTCCGACCAGTCGCAGACGGCGAAAGCCGAGTTCCTGCGGTCGTAAATTACCCTGCCGCCGCGCAGGCCGGCGCCGCTCTCCAGAAAATAGGTTCCCATGCGCGCGCCGTCGATATACCTCGTACTGCGCCGCACGCCGGCGGAAGCCAGCATGGCGGCTGCGCGGCGGCCCCAGTCATTGTCCGGCAGGCCGGTCACGAACTGCGCGTCATGGCCCAGGCGCGCGAGCGCGATGATCGTGTTCGCCTCGGCCCCGCCGAAATCCACCTCCAGCGATTGGGTGCCGTCCAGCACCTGGCCGCGCGGCGTGGCCAACCGCAGCATGATTTCCCCGAATCCCGTGATTTTCGCCATACGCTCTTTCCCAGTCCTGCGACCTTTCCATCACCCCTCTTGGGGGGAGACGCATGAACCCATCCGTGGGGCTCGGCGGCGACTCCTGTCGCCGACGCTCCCCCCAAGAGGGGTGATGGAAAGGTCTTCAGCGTGCATTTTGCAATATGGAGGATAGCCTACCAAGGTTTGTTGAGACCGGTGCTCTCGCGTCGCTCGCGCCATGCCGGATTGTCCGGGGAGCCGGGAGCGGCCGCGTCCCCGCCTTCGTTGAGGGCGGGACGCCCTCCCCTCGGGGGCGTTCCCGGGGCGCGCGCCGGTCGCGAAAACGGCAGGCGAAGCAGGAAACCCCAGACGGCGTCCGACTTCAGCACCTTGCCCAGCATGCTGCGCGCTTCCGACGCGTCAACCCGGATGCGCGCGTCAAGGCTGCTTTCCGGCGCGCTCTCCACCACGAGTTCGTCGCCTTCGCGACTGATGCGCCCGAGTTTGATGTCGAGGTCGGCCAGGTCGCTTTTCACGCGCATTCCGCTGGCCTCGCCTAGTCGTTCTTCTTCAACGTGCCGCGATCCTGGGCGGCGCGCACGCGCTTGCGGTGCAGCTTCGGCATGTCCTCCACCGTCATGCCGGCGGGCGGCATGAACTGACCGCGCCCGTAGATGTCGCGGTACACGGTGTCCAGCGGCCCCATCTTGTCGGCCAGCGTGCGCGGTGGCTTGCCGGGCGGGAACTGGTTGGGCGGGTAGATCGGGTTCTCGTAGATCTGTTTGAAGCCCTCGGTGCGCACGTCCACCCAGCAGTTATGGCCGCAGCGCGACCGGTGTTCGCGCAGCGCCTCGATGTCGATGGTGGCGCCGATCACCTGCTCGGACGGGTAGTTGGCGTGGCGCAGCATCATGCCGGTGTAGTCGATGATGAATGAACCGCCGGGGCAGAAGGCCCTGGGATAGTAGTCGTAGTCGACCGTTCCCCAGTTCGAACCCAGCAGGTAGCACATGTTGTCGTGCGCTCGGGTCCGGCGGGTGAAGGTCCAGAAGTCCCACGGCTCGCTAACGCCCTCGATCTCCTGCAGCGCGGTGGGATGGCAGAGCACCTCGCAGCCGTTGTAGCCCAGCGCGCGGGAGACTTCCGGCGTGCAGCCGTCATGGCAGGTCATCGTGCCCAGCTTGCCGATTTCCGTATCGATCACCGGGAACAGGTCCTTGATGTCGGCGCCGAACACCTCGCGGTATTCGTCCAGCAGGTCGTGGGGGCTGGTCCCCAGGCCGATGTTGGCCGGGATGTGCCACTTGTGGTAGCGAAGGACCACCTCGCCGGAAGGCCCGATCACGAAGGCGGCGTTGAACCAGCGGTCGGGGAACTCGGGGACCTGCTCCACCACTCCGCCGCCGGAGATGTATAGACCGTATTCGCGGGCCTTGTCGCCGAGCGCGCGCATCTCCGGGCCGTCGAAGGTGATCGCCTTTTTCATGAAGCCCTCGATGCCGTGCTCGCCCTTGCCCGGCGTGGTCACGCCCTGCAGGAAGTATTCGGGCAGCACGACCAGCTTCACCGGCAGCTCCCAGAAGTAACCCACGCCGAAGTCGATCATGTTCAGCACCCGGTCGAGGTTTCGCTCGATGTCGCCGCGGTCTTCGGCCACCGTGACGTGCGGCTGTATCACCATGCCCGTGTATTTCTCGATCTTGCTCATCTTTCGTTCCTCCAGCGTAGCTTCCCGGCCGGGAGAGCACGCCATTCTCAATTACCAGAAATCCGCCTCGCGGATACCGAAGTCGTCCAGCATGACGCGCGCGGTGATCGTGCCCATGGCCGAGATCCCGCCGCCGGGATGACAGTGCGGCCCGGTCATGTACAGGCCCTGCACCGGCGAACGGTAGTGCGCATAGCCCGGAAACGGCCGGAAATAGCCGAGCTGCGAAGCGATCCGTTCGCCCCCGTTGGTGGTTCCTTCTACGAACGACGGATTGGCGCGTTCCAGGCTCTCGCCGGTCTCCACATGCTGTCCGAGAATGTTGTGCCCGCCGATGTTGGGCGCGTACTGGCGCAGCTTGGGAAGCAGCACGTCGCGCGCGTAGTCTTCGCCTATTTCGCCCCAGGTGCGGCCATTGGCCAGCCAATTGGAAACGAAGGTATCAAATATCAGGGTGTGTTGGCCATCCGGCGCCCGCGTCGGGTCGAGTATCGTCCAACAGGCCGACCACAGGAACGGGTCCGACGGCGGCATGCCCATGGCCAGTTCGCCGTAGAACTTCAATAGCTGCGGCATGCTGTCGGTCATGCGGTGGAAGGCGCAGCGGCTCATGCTCTCGCCGTTGACGAACCGCGGCGGTTCCTTCAGCGCCAGGTGCACCCGGCAGACCGTGATCCTGCCGAAGGAATAGCCTCGCACCATGTCGAGGAAATTGTCCTCCAGGATGTCGGAGTCGAGCATGCGCAGGAAAGTCTGGCGCGGCTCCAGCGCAGACACGACCGCGCGCCGCGCGCGCAACGTCTCGCCGGACTCCAGGCGCGCGCCGCAGGCGCGGCCCTGCTCCACGACGATCTGTTCGACCGGGGACGACGTCATGACCCGGCTGCCGTTGCCTTCCAGGAAGGACGCCATCGCCCTTGGCAGTTGCTGGCTCCCACCCTCGGGGATCGCCTGGCCGTAGTGGTGAATCGCCGGAATCATGATGTAGAAGGACTGTCCCGCACCCTCCTGGTCCGGGAGTATCTGCGGCGCCAGCGCCCAGTTCAGCATCATCGCCTGCACGAAGTCGTTCTCGAAGTTGGCCTCCACCCAGGCGCGAGCCGACATCGAAAACTCGCGCAGGCGCTGCAGTCCGTCCACGCTCCGCTCCAGCGCTCGCGGCAATGTGCTCGGGGGCGTCGGGGGCGAGAAGAAGGCCTTGATGAAACCCTCGCGGATCTGCTCGAAGTCCGCGCATATCGCGGCGTAGCGGCGCGCGTCCGCGGGCGAATACGCGGCGATGGACTCGCAGGTGCGCTCCACGCTCTTGTAAACCACGATGCCGGGCCCGCCGCCCTGGTCCGGGTGGCCGGTGATGTGGTCGTCCGGCTCGATGTATTTCAGCCCGAACCGCTCCAGTTCCGGCTGAATCGCCTTGAAGTCCGCGTTGCAGTGGATCCACACGTGCGAGGAGCCGTAAAGGTCGTGTCGGAAGCCCGGCAGCGTCACTTCGCGCGTTACCGCGCCGCCGCCCACGTAGCTGTTGCGCTCGAGCACGCAGCAGCTCAAACCCTCGCGCGTGAGGGTCGCGGCGCAGGCCAGGCCGTTGACCCCGCCGCCGATCACGATCACGTCAAAATCCGACATCAGACCGGCAAGTGTAGGCGGCGAGCGCGAAGCGCCGCAAGCGTTGCCTCGCCTTGCAAAACCGCGGCCTTCGTCCCCATATACTAGTTACACGCTTTCGACGCACCGGAGCAGTCCCCCATGTTCACTCGCATCGCGCTGTTCATCCTGACCAACATCGCAGTCCTTGCGGTTGCCGCTCTGGTCCTGAACCTTCTGGGAGTCGACCGCATGGTCATGGACGCGGCCGGCGAGTACGCGCTGAACTACACCGGCCTGTTCATTTTCTGCGCGATTTTCGGTTTCGGGGGCGCGTTCGTATCGCTGTTCCTGTCGAAGTGGATGGCCAAGCGGGCAACCCGCACGCAGATCATTGACGCTCCTTCCAACCCGACCGAGGTCTGGCTGCTGGACACCACCCGGCAGCTGGCCAGAAGCGCCGGAATCGACACGCCCGAAGTGGGGATCTTCCCGGCGCCGGAGCCCAACGCCTTCGCCACCGGCGCCCGGCGGAACAAGTCGCTGGTGGCCGTGAGCGAAGGGCTGCTGCGCCATATGCGCCGCGAAGAGGTTCGCGCCGTGCTGGGTCACGAGATCGGCCATGTGGCCAACGGCGACATGGTGACGCTGACCTTGCTGCAGGGCGTCCTGAACACGTTTGTCCTGTTCTTCTCGCGGGTCGTGGGCTTCATCGTCGACCGCGTCGTCCTGCGCAACGAGCGTGGCCTGGGCATCGGCTATTTCGTCGTCACGATCGCGGCCCAGATCGTGTTCGGCATCCTGGCCAGCGCTATCGTGATGTGGTACTCGCGCCGACGGGAGTTTCGCGCCGATGCGGCCGGGGCCCGCCTGGCCGGCAGGAGCTCGATGATCAACGCGCTGGAATCGTTGAAGCGCAACTATGGCCGTGGCCAGTCCATGCCCGAGTCGATGGCGGCCTTCGGCATTTCGGCCTCGGCGCGTTCCGGCATCCGGCGCATGTTTTCCTCTCACCCTCCGCTGGACGCGCGCATACAGGCACTGAGGTCGCTGACGAGCATATCTTGAAGTGAGGGCGGGGCGGCGAGGAGCCAATGCCCCTCTCCCGGGAATCCTGAACTAGGCCTGACCGGCGGAGGGGCGCTTCTTCATCAGCGCGACGCGCCGGCAGTGCGCCACCAGTTCGTCGTTCTGGTTGTAGGCGCGATGGACGAAGGTCACCACGCCAGCGTCCGGGCGCGATTTGCTCTCGCGCCTGTCCAGGATTTCGGTCTCGATCCGCAGGGTGTCGCCGTGAAAAACGGGCCTGGGAAAACGCGCGTCTTCCCACCCCAGGTTGGCGATGGCCGTCCCCGCGGTGGTATCGCCCACGGACACGCCGGTCATCAGGCTCAGCGTAAAGCAGCTGTTCACGATGCGTTGGCCGAACTCGGTCGTGCGCATGTACTCCTCGTCGAGATGCAGGGGCGAAACATTGTGCGTCAGCGTCGAAAAAAGTAGGTTGTCGGCTTCGGTAACCGTGCGGCGCAACGCGTGCCTGATCACGGCGCCGACCTCGCAGTCCTCGTAGTAAAGGCCCGGCATCA
Organism: Gammaproteobacteria bacterium; assembly: GCA_009838035.1. Lineage (NCBI taxonomy): Bacteria > Pseudomonadati > Pseudomonadota > Gammaproteobacteria > Gammaproteobacteria bacterium. The sequence goes on along the minus strand of VXSK01000005.1, from coordinate 17,583 downwards.
GGTTTTGCCCTGCTTACATGCGAAATACGCCATAGGGGCTCTCCTGCGGTAACGGCGCATTCATCACGGCCGACAGGCTGAGAGTCAGCACCTCGCGCGTGTCGACGGGATCGATCACGCCGTCGTCCCAGAGCCTTGCGCTCGCGTAATAGGGATGACCCTGGCGCTCGTAGCGCGCCCGGATCTTCTGCTGAAAAGCCTCGTCGTCTTCCGCCGGTTCGTCCCCGTTGCCGGCGCGCTTGCCGGCGCTGCGCACCTGGCTCAGGACCATGGCCGCCTGTTCCGCGCCCATCACAGAGATTCGCGCGTTCGGCCACATCCACAGCATCCGCGGCCCGTACGCGCGCCCGGACATTCCGTAATTCCCGGCGCCGAACGAGCCGCCGATGATGACCGTGAGCTTGGGGACGCGGGCGCAGGCCACCGCGGTGATCAGCTTGGCTCCGTCCTTGGCGATGCCGCGGCGCTCGAAGTCCTTGCCCACCATGAATCCCGCGATGTTCTGCAGAAACAGCAGCGGAATTCCACGCCGATTGCAAAGCTGGATGAAATGGGCGCCTTTGAGCGCCGACTCGGAGAACAGGATTCCGTTGTTGGCGAGAATGCCGACCGGGTAGCCGCCCAGCCTGGCAAACGCGCAAACCAGCGTCGTCCCGTAGCGGGGCTTGAACTCCTCGAACTCGGAAGCGTCCACGATGCGCGCAATGACCTCGCGCACGTTGTAGATATAGCGAAGGCCGCGAGGGACGATTCCGTAAATCTCTTCCGCCGGATATAGGGGATCCTTCGCTGCCGACGGTTCCACCCGCGCCCCGCCGTCCCGGTTCAGGTGACGAACGATGCCCCGCGCGAGGCTCAGCGCGTGGCCATCATTTTCCGCCAGGTAGTCGGCGACGCCGGATACCCGGGTGTGCAGGTCTCCGCCGCCCAGCGTTTCGCTGTCCACCTCCTCGCCGGTCGCCGCCTTCACCAGCGGCGGGCCGCCGAGGAATATGGTTCCCTGGTCCTTGACGATGACGGTCTCGTCGCTCATCGCCGGAACGTAGGCGCCGCCAGCCGTACACGACCCCATGACCACCGCCACCTGCGGAATGTTGCGCGCCGACAGCCTCGCCTGGTTGTAGAAGATGCGCCCGAAATGTTCCCGGTCGGGGAAGACTTCATCCTGCATGGGCAGATAGGCGCCGCCCGAGTCGGCGAGATATATGCAGGGAAGGTGATTTTCGAGCGCGATCTCCTGGGCGCGCAGGTGCTTCTTGACCGTGAGCGGATAGTAGGCGCCGCCCTTGACCGTGGCGTCGTTGGCGACAACCATGCATTCCGTTCCGTGAATCCGCCCGATGCCGCAGACCAGACCCGCCGCGGGCACCGGATGATCGTAGACTTCGTGGGCGGCGAGTTGGCCGATTTCGAGGAACGGAGCGCCGGCATCGATCAGCATGTCCACGCGGTCGCGGACCAGCATCTTGCCGCGGCCCAGGTGCTTTGCGCGCGAGGATTCGGAGCCGCCCCGGGCAATGCCGGCCTTGAGTTCCTTCAGCCGGGCCGCGTACTCCCGGTTCACCGTCGCGTTGGCCGCAAACTCCCCGGACGTGGGATCTGTCTTGGTCTCGAATACCGGCATCGGCGAGGTGCTCCACGCGAGCTACGAAATCTTCCTGGCCCCGGTATTATGATGTACGCGGCGTCAGGTCGGTCCCGGCAGGATACAGGGAAGAGAAAACCGGTGAGAATCGACGAGTCCACGTTGACGAAAGGGAATTAACCCATGACTACTCACGCGCATCGGCATGAGCACGAACGCCCGCAGGCGGCTGTCGTGAGGGATCCGATCTGCGCCATGACCGTCGATCCGAACGCGGACAAGCCGAGTTTCGAGCACGACGGCCACGTCTATCGATTCTGCAACCCGGGTTGCCGCGACAAGTTCGCGGCCGCGCCGGAAGACTACATAGAGGCGACGTGCCCAGTCTCCGGCAATACCGTGGCGCGCGCGAGCGCCCGGCATGTCGCCAAACACGCCGGCCAGCGCTTCTACTTCTATTCGGCGCGTTGCCAGGAAAAATTCGAGGAGAACCCTGCCGCTTATGTGCAAGATCTGCCCGAGCCCGAACCGGTGCCCGAGGGCACGCTCTACACCTGTCCCATGTGCCCCGAGATCGTGCGGGAGGAGCCCTCCGACTGCCCGAGTTGCGGCATGGCGCTGGAGCCGATGGGCGTACCGGCCGGAGACCAGGGCCCCAATCCCGAACTCGTGGATTTCACGCGCCGCTTCTGGATCGGGGCCGCGCTGACGGTACCGGTCCTGGCGCTCGCGATGGGTCCGATGATCGGCCTGCCGCTGCGCGGGTGGATCGGCGCGACGTTCGCCGGATGGGCCGAACTCGTCCTGGCGACGCCGGTCGTCCTCTGGTCGGGCTGGCCGTTCTTCGTGCGCGGGGTGAAGTCCGTCATCAACCGCAGCCTGAACATGTTCACGCTGATCGCCATGGGCGTGGGCGCGGCCTATGCGTTCAGTGTGGTCGCGACGATCGCGCCGGGGATCTTTCCGGCCGGATTCCGCGACGCCGGAGGCCATGTCGGGGTCTATTACGAGGCTGCGGCCGTCATCGTGGTCCTCGTGTTGCTGGGCCAGGTACTGGAACTGCGCGCCCGGGAGCGGACGGGCGACGCGATCCGGGCGCTTCTGGACCTGGCGCCGAAGACGGCGCGGATCATCCGCCCGGATGGCCGCGAAGAGGAAATCCCGCTCGAAGACGTTCAGGTCGGCGATCGCCTGCGGATACGCCCGGGAGACAAGGTGCCGGTGGACGGGGCGGTGGCCGAGGGTCATTCGTCGATTGACGAGTCCATGCTCACCGGGGAGCCGGTCCCGGTCGAAAAGACGGCTGGAGATGCGGTAACCGGAGCGACAATCAACGGCAGCGGCACGCTCGTCATCGAGGCAAGACGAGTGGGCGCCGACACCATGCTGTCGCAAATCGTCGAGATGGTCGCAGAAGCGCAGCGCAGCCGCGCGCCGATCCAGAAACTGGCCGACGTGGTGGCCGGATACTTCGTGCCCGCCGTCGTCGGGGTCGCGATCGCTGCGTTTGTCGCCTGGTCGAACCTGGGCCCGGCGCCCGCCATGGCCTATGCCCTGGTGGCGGCGGTCTCGGTCCTGATCATCGCCTGTCCCTGCGCGCTTGGCCTTGCCACGCCCATGTCCATCATGACCGCGACCGGCCGGGGGGCGCAGGCCGGCGTGCTGATCAGGAACGCCGAAGCGCTCGAAAGGTTCGCCGGGGTCGGCACGCTGATCGTCGACAAGACCGGCACGCTGACCGTGGGCAAGCCGAAGCTGGAGGCCGTGGTCGCGGAGCCCGGGATGGACGAGGCGGAGTTGCTGCGGCTCGCGGCGTCGCTCGAACGCGGCAGCGAGCACCCGCTGGCCGAGGCGATCGTTGCGGGAGCCGAGGACCGTGGCGTCGCCCTTCCCAAAGCGGAAGGATTCGAGTCCGTCACCGGGAAAGGCGTCAAGGGGCAGGTCGAGGGCAAGGCGGTTGCGCTGGGCAACGCAAGGCTGCTTGCCGACCTCGGGCTCGACGGCGGCAAGGCAAGCGAAGTGGCGAACCGGCGCCGCGACCAGGGCGAGACGGTCATGTTCGTCGTGATCGAGGGCCGCCTGGCCGGACTTGTGAGCGTCGTCGACCCGGTCAAGGACACCACCCCCCAAGCGTTGGAGGCGCTGCATGCCGAAGGATTACGCATCGTCATGGTCACGGGCGACAACGAACGCACCGCGAAGGCCGTGGCTTCCAGGCTCGGGATCGATGAGATTCGCGCCGACGTGCTCCCGGAGGACAAGGCCCGCATCATTAGAGAGCTGCAGGAATCCGGCGCCAGGGTCGCGATGGCGGGCGACGGCGTGAACGACGCGCCCGCACTGGCCCAGGCGGACGTGGGGGTCGCGATGGGCACGGGGGCCGACGTGGCCATCGAGAGTGCGGGCTTCACGCTGGTCAAGGGCGACCTGAACGGGATCGTCCGGGCCCGCCGGCTGGCGCATGCGACGATGCGCAATATCAGGCAGAACCTGTTCTTTGCGTTCATCTACAATTCGGCTGGCGTGCCCGTCGCGGCCGGCGTGCTGTATCCGATTCTGGGCGTTCTGCTGTCGCCCATGATTGCCGCCGCCGCCATGAGCCTGTCGTCGGTTTCGGTCATCAGCAACGCGCTGAGGTTGAGGAAGGTCGGACTGTGAACACCGGGATAGCTGACCTTTCGATCACGCTGGGTGTCGAGGAGGAGTTCTTTCTCGTCGATCCGGACACGCGCGACATGCTCGCCGACCCCGACCCCCAAATTTTCGAACACTGCCAGACGCGCGTCGGTCCGCACAAGGTGGTGCCCGAGTTTCTGCGTTCGCAGATCGAAACCAATACCCGCGTATGCCGGTCCGTTTCCGGGGTGCGTTCATCCCTGCGCGAGACGCGCGGCCTCGTAATCGAGGCGGCGGAGCGATTCGGGGCGACGATCCTGGGCGCTTCAACCCACCCCTTCGCGAAGTGGACCGACCAGCTCACGACGCCCCGCCAGCGCTACCTGGATTTCGAGATGACCTATCAGCAGGCGGTGCGCAACTTCATGGTGAGCGGCATGCACGTTCATGCGGGCTTCGGCGACAAAGACGCGCGTATCGGAGTGATGACCGCCCTGCGCCGTTATTTACCGGTGCTGCTGGCGCTGTCCGCTTCGTCGCCCTTTGCCCAGGGCCGCAATACTGGCTACAAGTCGTACCGGCTTTGCGTCGTGGGCGCGCTGCCCCGCACCAGCTTGCCCAACGCGCTGTATTCCGCAGCCGACTACGAAAAGCTCCTGGCCACCTACCAGCGCATGAATTTCATCAGCGACGGCAGTGAAATCTGGTGGGACATCCGTCCCTCGCAACGCTACCCGACCATTGAGCTGCGCATCTGCGACTTGTGCACGCGACTCGAAGACGCGATGTGCCTGGTCGCCTGGTTCGCCTGCCTCGTGCGCCGGCTGCTTCGCCAGCATTACGCGAACAAACTGCCCGAAGAACCGCTGACGGAAATAATCGCCGAAAACCGCTGGGTGGCGCAGCGCTATGGGGTACTCGCTTTTCTTGGCGGAATGGCCGGCAGCGGTCGCACGGACATCGCCGATCTGGTGAAGCAGCTGATCGACACGCTGAGCGAGGATGCCGAAGCGCTGGGCTGCGAGGCGGAGCTGCGCCACGCGCTGGAAATCGTCAACTACGGCAGCGGCGCCGACCGGCAGACGGATCACTACCGCCTGCGCCTTCTGGAAGGCGACAGCGACGCGCAGGCGCTCAAATCGGTCGTCGATCTCATTCTCGAGGACACCCGCGCCGGGATTTAGTGCCGGTTCCCGGAAGCGGCGCCGCGCGCTAAAGTACGGGAATCAGAATACGCTTTTCGGGACTTGAGCCGTGACTAACGACATCATCAGGGTTCATTCCGGGCTGCCTGCCGGAATCGCGCTTCTCTTCGCTTGTTCCGCAGCCATGCTTTCCGCGCGCGCCGACGGCGTTCTGGAGGAAGTCGTGGTGACGGCCCAGAAGCGGAGCGAAAACCTCCAGGACGTGCCCATGTCGATCAGCGCGCTCGACTCCGAGGCGCTGGAGGCCGGGCGGGTCGAGAAGATCGGCGAGCTGGCATTGCGAATCCCCAACCTGTCCTACTCCACCTTCAGCAGCGGCCGGTCGGAACTGACCGTGCGCGGGATAGGCAACAGCGGCGCCACCCGCAGCGGGCTGGAAAACTCGGTCATCCTGTTCGTGGACGAGGTGTACATCGCCCGCTCCACGTCCTATTTCTTTGAACTCTTCGACCTCGAACAGGCGTCCGTTCTGCGCGGCCCGCAGGGCGTGCTGTTCGGCAAGAACGTCGTGGGAGGCGCCATCAGCCTCACCACCCGCGCCCCGAGCGTCGAAGGCGCGGAGTCCAGGTTTCTGGCGGGCTATGGCTCTTTCAACGCCGTCGATCTCAAGGGGGTGCTTTCCGGCCCACTGGGCCCCAACGTCGGCGGGAAGATTTCGCTGGTGCGGAAGACCCGCGACGGTTACGGAAAGGACCTGATCAGCGGAGCCGAATCCGATGACGAAGACCTGCTGGCCATGCGCGCGCAACTGCGCGTCATATCGGGCGACGATCGCGACCTCCTTTTCAGCGCCGATTACAGCCGCGAGGACAACGGCAGCCAGACGCGCACCGTAACCCGATGGGACCGCTTTCCTCCCTCCGCTTCGACCGGGCGGGTGCGGGTTTCCGAGCATGGTTTGCCGATCGGATACGAAGCCAGCCAATGGGGCCTTTCGGCACGGCTCAAGCAACTGATCGGCGGCGGCGAACTGACCGCAATCGCCGCCTACCGGGACGTCTCGGCCAATACCCTGGACCAGTTCGGCGGGCGAAGCCTGGCGGTAGGCCAGGGGTTTGACGACCTGTTCGGCCAGGAAGAGGATGCGGAGCAGTTCAGCCTGGAGGTCCGCTACGCCTTCGATCCGGCCGCGAACTGGCGGGCTGTCGCGGGCCTGTATTACATCCGCGAGGACGTGGACCGGCTCGAGTACGAGGAAATCGTCGTAAACCAGGATGGCGTGTTGAACGGCAGCCGGGGCGACTGGCTGGGGGTTTCGGGCACTTCCGGCTGGGCGGCTTTCGCCGACGCGTCGTGGGAGCTCAACCCGGTGCTGACCGTCCGCGCGGGCCTGCGATATACGCGCGACGACAAGGAGAACCGCACCATCGGCACGCTCACCGATGACGCGGTACCGGGGATCCCCTTCCAGATCATCTTCGAGAATTACGACGTCGCGGCCGAGGCCTCCTTCGACGCGCTCACGCCGCGAGTGGTAGCGGAATGGCGGCCTTTTGCCGCGCGGGACCTCATGGCCTACGCGAGCTGGTCGGAAGGGTTCAAGTCCGGGGGCTTCGACACCAAGGTCAGCCGCGCATCCGAGGCCGGGCAGCCGATCCGCGAAGAAACCGCAACCAATGTCGAACTCGGGATCAAGAGCCGCTGGCTTGGCGACAGGCTGCAGGTCAACGCGGCGGCGTTTTCAACCGACTTCCACGACCTGCAGCGGATCACGCTGCTTTTCGACGAAGTGTCCGCCGCATTCGACGGTCTGCGGGTAAAAAACGCCGCTCGCGCAAGCATCAGCGGAGCGGAGCTGGATCTGACCTGGGCGCCGTCCGGCAGCCTGCTGCTGAACCTCGCCTACGGCTACCTGGACGCGCGATTCGACAGCTTCCTCGTGGGCACGATCCAGGGGTTCGACATCCGGCGAGACGGAAACCGGATCCCGCATTCGCCCCGGCACTCCTTCACATTCGCGGCCGGCTACGGCCTAGACCTGGGCCGCAGCGGGGCCCTGGATTTCCACCTCGACTACGGCTGGAAGCACCATGCCTGGCACAACAGCGACAACGCACCCGGGCGCCTCGAGCGCGACGCATCCTTTCAGAAGGCCTACGGCGTGGCCAACGTTTCCGTGCGCTGGACCCCGGCGGGAGGACGATGGCTCCTCACCGCATGGTGCAAGAATCTGAGCGACACGCTCTACGCCGACCAGCGCACCAGCTTCGCCGGCGCGAGCTGGGCGCACTACGCCCCGCCCCGCACCTACGGCGTTTCGTTGCAGTTCCATACGCAGTAACGATCGCCATCGCCGTTCGGCCGGGCACTAGTCCGGCGCCGGGCGGCCGCCCGACGCGATCGCGGTCGCTACGGCGCCTTCCTCAAGCCGGCCCCAGTCCGCCACGATGTTTGCCGCTTGCCGCAGGGGAAGGTCGTAAGGTGATTGCCGGTACCCGCTCTCGTCCGCAACCGCAACAAAGCCTTTCGCGAGCATGATCGCCCGCACAAGTTCCGGTTTCTCCACATTGGGCATTTCGCTCTCCGGCACGTAACTTCGCTTCACCTGAAGGAAATACTCGGCCAGCGCAGGTTCCGTCACGGCCGCCTCCGGGCCTTTCGCTTCAATCCAGGCCGTGGCGAGCGCCAGCTCTTCCCGCCACTGAGATGCCTGATTCTGCAGACGCTTGTCGACGCTGATGGGCTCGGTTCGACTCTGCATTCGTTCAAGGGACAACTCCAGATAGTCGGCAATCAATCCCCAGTCTAGGTCTTGCGATACGCGTTGCCTATGCCGTAGCGCCAACGTGTCCAACCGCTCGCGCGCTATCTTCCGCCCGCGGAAATCCGTGGATGGAATTGAGTTTGGACCCGGCGGTCGGTTTGCAGCCTGTGCGTTTCCGGTTTTGTCAACGTCGGGTGTCTCTGTCCGGGCCGGTGCAGAGTATTCGTTCGCCATGGTCAGCTGTATGTCGGGCTGCACCCCCGTTCGGTCGATACGCTCACCCGTAACGCGAAAATACTGCCGGTTTGTGATGCTCAACACCGGATCATCCGACTTCTCGCGGGCCAGGGCCTTGATCTTGAATTCGACCTGCAGAGAGTCTCCTGCCAACGTGCGCTCACCAACAATCACGCCTCGGCCATAGTCCTGAATTGCCGCCGTAAAAATTTCCGCGGCCGCACTGCTTCGCTGGTCAACCAGAACCGCCAGGGGTCCTTCCCAGATCGCTTCCCGCCTCTTGTTGCGTTGCACCTGAACGCTTCCCTTGCGGTCCCGTTCCTGTGAGATCGGGCCCTTGCCGACAAACAGCCCGGTCAGGGAAATCACCTCATTGCCTTCGCCGAAAAAATTCTCCCGCAAATCCACCACCAAAGCGTCAACTCCCGCGGTCTCCAATTCACGGACCAGGCGTCTGACGTCCCGTGTGCACTTTTCATAGAACGCCGGTATCCGGATCACGCCTACGCGCAGCGTTCGGCCGCCTTCGTCGACATCCAGCACCGACTGGCTTGCATCCATTTGCGACTGGAGCATCTTTTTCATGCTCCTGTCCATGAGCCACTTGGGAGTCCAGCGCAGCGCCCTTTTCATTTCCTTTGTAAGCATGGATGTGCGCGTCGCCGTTCGCTCAACGACGTCGGTCTGCACGCCCGCCGGCAGAACGCGTAGTGCAACCGATGTTCCGGCAGGCCCCAGGAGAAGATTGTGGATATGGAAGGATTGCCAGCCGGCCACATCGATAAAGTCGCCATCACCGAAGGGATCCAATTCGACAATCCGGTCGCCAACCTGAACGTCCCCTGTCGCGGCCGAGGCAACTTCCTCCCGAACTTCGCGAACGGCGACGTATTCACCTTCAGTGTCCAGGGACAAGCTGACACGCCCCAGATCTTCCATTCGTTCCGCAAGTTCCCAGACGGATTCTGGTGATTGGAAATTCGAATTCGAATCCAGAGCACGCGCGAACGCATTGAGAAACATCGCGTAGGCGGACCTCGCATCATAAGGATCGGTGCCTGGTTGCCTCCCACCCGGCAACTCGCCTATGGAAAAGGAAAACCCTTCACTGTCGACGCCCAATGGATCCCCAAAAAGATAGCGATGACGCAGCCGGGCGCGCGCCGACTCGTAGGTCCACCCTTCCAGAACCAGGTTGATCCACTCATGGCGCACCCAGTCTTGCCAGACCTGCTCCTGCTCGGCCCGGTTCCGTGGCCGCGGCGCTGCCCAGCGATTCCGCAGCCATTCGCGCGAAGTGTTCAGGCTCGGCCGTGTGGCCAGATAGTTCTTCGCGAAGTCACGATATTGAGCCTGACGCTCAAGATAAAGGCGATGGATTTCAAACACGGGTTCGACCTGCCCCTGCCGCATGGCGTCATCGAGCCGATCGCCGTATCGCTCCCCCAAGAGAGCCTCGTCCTCTTGCGTGAACAGGAGTCGCAGTTCGTCCAGCGCCGCCAGGTAGTTTTCAAGTGTGGACCGCGAAATGCGGTCATCGACCCGGATGCTTGAATAGTGAGATTCCTCAGCGTATTCCAGGACTCTCGCCATGGCCTCGCGCTGCGCCTCCTCGTTCGCGAGCGCTGCGGGTCCGACGGCTGCCGCCAGTATTGCCGCCAATGCCAGGCCCGCCGTAGTGCAACCGTCTACAAGGTTTGGCCCAATAGCCGGAGGCCGGCATGTTCGAGGTGTTTTCGGCTCGTTCATCACATGGAGACACCATTCTATTGAAGAAGCAATTGTTGGCGTTCCTGCATTTCATCGCCGCCCGCAACAATCCCGAACTCCCGTTTGTATAATCCCGCCGCCCGACCGGGTTCGGTTCCCCATCCAGCAGCATGAGCATTCGGAGACTGGCGCTTGTCGCCACGCCTTTCGCCCTACTGGTAATCGTACTGGGCGCGTTCGTACGCCTCTCCGACGCGGGTCTCGGTTGTCCGGACTGGCCGGGTTGTTACGGTCAGCTCGACGTACCGCGGGATGCCGGGGAGATAGCCCGGGCGAACGCCGCTTTCCCCGACCGTCCGGTGGACGTGGCGAAGGCCTGGATAGAGATGATCCATCGCTACGCCGCGGCAACGCTGGGACTCCTGATCCTGGCTATCGGTGCGTTGGCCTGGCGGCAGCGTCGCGAGCCCGACGGCTTGCTTGCTCCCTCCCTTGCGCTGGTGGCCCTTGTTCTGTTTCAGGGCCTGCTGGGCATGTGGACGGTTACCTGGCAGCTCAAGCCGGTGGTCGTGATGGCGCATCTGCTGGGCGGATTCGGCACGCTCGCATTGTTATGGTGGCTGATCCTGCGGCAAAGCCCGTCTGCGGCTGTCTGGGCGCAGGGCGAGGACGGCCGCCTGTACCGCTGGACCCTGGTCGGTCTTGCGGTCGTCGTCGTACAGATAGCGCTGGGTGGCTGGACCAGCGCCAATTACGCGGCATTGGCCTGTCCCGATTTCCCGGCCTGCCAGCGGCAGTGGTGGCCGGAAATGGACTTTGCCGAAGCCTTCGTGATGTGGCGGGGCCTGGGCGCGAACTACGAATATGGCGTGCTGGACTATGCCGCGCGCACGGCCATTCACATGACGCACCGGATTGGAGCGCTGGTGGTCGCGCTGTATGTCGGCTGGCTTACGGTGCGCAGCGCGTGCTTCGCATCCGCTCGGAAGGTGCGCATCGCCGGTGCGGCAGTGGGCGCGCTGACGCTTGTTCAGATCGGCCTCGGCATCGCCAATGTGTGGTTCTACCTACCCATGTCCAGCGCATTGGCGCACAATGCGTGCGCGGCCCTACTGGTCCTGGCGCTGGTGACGATGGCCCACGGACTGCGGTCCCCAGGAACTGGAGCATGAATACAGAAATATTGCAGGCGCCCGAAAGGTGGCGCGACTACCTGGAAATCACCAAGCCCAAGGTCGTGGCGCTGCTCACCTTCACGGCAACCGTGGGCATGCTGCTGGCCGCGGAGCGGTTTCCGCCCTGGACCGTTCTGGTTTTCGGTTCGGCCGGAATTGCGCTGGTATCGGGCGCCGCGGCCGCGATCAACCAGGTGGTCGATCAACATATCGACGCGGTCATGGCCAGGACCCGCAACCGCCCTCTGCCGCGCGGCGTTCTGGAAACGCGTCATGTGCTCTCATTCGCCGCGCTGCTGGCCGTGGCCGGAATGTGGCTGTTGCTGACCTTCACCAACGTACTGTGCGCAATCCTCACATTTGCCTCGCTGCTGGGCTACGCCGTGATCTACACGATGTTCCTGAAACGGGCCACGCCCCAGAACATCGTGATCGGGGGCGCCGCCGGCGCGGCCCCGCCGTTGCTCGGCTGGATCGCCGTGACCGGGCAGTTCGATCCCGGGGCGGCTGTGCTGTTCGCCATCGTTTTCGTATGGACGCCTCCGCATTTCTGGGCGCTGGCCATCCATCGCCGCGAGGATTACGCCAGGGTCGATATGCCCATGCTGCCCGTCACCCACGGAGTCGAACTGACCCGCCTGCATATCCTTCTGTACACGGTGTTGCTGTTCGTGTTCGGGCTGCTGCCGTATCTGGTGGGCATGAGCGGCCCGCTCTACCTTCTCGGGGCCGTGATACTGGGAGGCCGGTTCCTTTGGTACGCATTCCGGATGTACCGCCGCGGCGACGATTCCCTGGCCATGCCCACCTTCGGGTATTCCATGGTTTACCTGTGCGCTCTGTTTGCGGTGCTTCTTGCCGACCACTACCTGTTGCTGATCATGCAATAGGCTGGTGAAGTGTCTCGCAGCGTACTGATCAGCGGGGCCTCGCGCGGACTGGGCCTCGCGACCGCCCGGGAACTCGCCGCGCGCGGCTACAGGGTCTTCGCCGGTGTTCGCGCTTCCGGCGCCCTGCCCGCCGACACCGGCGCCGGCGAAGTATTGCTGGACGTGACCTCACAATCGTCCGTGGACGAGGCGGTACAGCATGTCCTGCGGGAGGCAGGCGGCATCGACGTGCTCATCAACAACGCCGGGCTGCATGCGTTCGGCGCACTGGAGGCCGCCGGCGAGGCGCGCTTCCGCGAGTTGCTGGAGGTCAATCTGCTCGGCGCCTGGAGACTGACGCGCGCGGTCCTTCCGGGCATGCGGACGCGCGGTTCAGGCCACGTCCTGATGGTCTCCTCTCTGTCCGGTTTGGTTGGACTGCCCGCGGACGGCCAGTACGCGGCCAGCAAGTTCGCACTGGAAGGAATGTCCGAGTCGCTGGCGCTGGAGGTGCAGCGGTTCGGCGTTCGGGTTACCCTGCTGGACGCCGGTCCTTATGACACCGACATGCTCCGCCGCGACGATAGCGCCCTGCACCAACTTTCCTCCGGCCGCCACGGAGCGGCGTACGAACCTCTGCACCGGGCGCTGCTGGGGCAAAAGCGCAGCGGTGAGCCTCCCCGAAACGCAGCCGGGATCATTGCTTCCGTTGTCGATGATCCGCCCGACCAGTTGCGCATTCCGATCGGGCCGGTGGCCGAACAGGTGTTTGCAAGCCTGGAAATCGACCGGGGCGAACGGGCCAGGCGGGTTGCCCTTCAAGCCGCCAGCGCAGGCTGGTGGATACGCGGAGAGGAACCGGAATGAGCACACAGCCGACAGCAGCAGCGGCCGTGCGGGCCCGGGAGGTCAGCAAGTGGTACGGCGAATTCCGGGCTCTCAACGGGATTGATCTCGAGGTCCGGGCTGGCGAGAAAATCGTGATTTGCGGTCCGTCGGGATCAGGCAAGTCCACGCTGATCCGGTGCATGAACGGCCTTGAGGAGTACCAGGAGGGCGTGATGGAAGTGGCCGGCATCGCGCTGGACTCCGACGCCGCGCGCAGCCGGGTTCGCCTGAAAGTCGGCATGGTCTTTCAGCAGTTCAACCTCTTCCCTCACCTTTCGGTCATGGACAATCTTTGTCTTGCGCCGGTCAAGGTCCGCAAAATGAAGCGCGAGGCCGCCGAGGAACGCGCCGCCGGCTTGCTTCGGCGCATGGGCCTGGAAGGCCAGGAAGACAAGTATCCCGCCCAGCTCTCCGGAGGCCAGCAGCAGCGCGTCGCGATTGCCAGGGCGCTGTGCATGCAACCCGAGATCATGCTGTTTGACGAGCCGACCTCGGCCCTGGATCCGGAGATGGTACAGGAAGTCCTGGAAGTGATGGTGGAACTCGCCCGCCAGGGCATGACCATGCTTTGCGTGAGCCATGAAATGGGCTTCGCCCGCCAGGTGGCGGACCGCGTGGTGTTCATGGACGGCGGGGAGATCCTCGAGGACTCGCGCCCCGAACAGTTCTTCGAAAATCCCGAAACCGAACGCCTGAAGACCTTCCTGGGTCAGTTGCGGCAATAGTCTTTTTTGTCCCGCATCGCTTCCCGGCGCGACCGGGACCGTGCGTTTGCTTCCGGCGCCAATCCGTGCTAAAAGAGGGGAGCGTTGAATCTTTCTCCGCCATGGGGATGAGTTACAAGGTTCCTGGAACTGGAAAACTCATAATTTCAACCTGAAACTTGGGAGGATCAAAATGGGTAATAGAGTAGTCGTAGGGCTGATGGCGCTTGCCGCCATACTCGAGGGCGTACTGCCCGAAGGCACGGTTCCCGGTAACACCCTTCCGCTGGTTCTTGCGGTTCTCGGCATTGTCTGGGGATTCATGGGAGTTGATGCGGAAGATGCGACCGCCTATCTGGCCGTTGCAATCGGCGTCGGGATGGCCGGATACTCGGACGCACTCGGCAACATACCCGCGGTAGGAAGCCTTCTGGACGGAATCGTGGACGCGGCTTCGATCGCACTGTATTCCGGCGTAGCCTCGGTGCTGGCCATGAGGACCTGGAATCGCGTTAAGGGCTAATCGCCCACGCAAACAACGAATCCCCTTGCGCCTGGTGCGCAAGGGGATTTTTTTCTCCGGCAGCCGTACGCCAACCGCCCGGCGGCCATGGGCCTCGCTGATGCATGACGCGGCAAGCGCCGCGACACGACACTAGGTGGTGGCGGCCCGGTAGCGCGTCATGCGGCGCTCCAGGCGCGAACTCGCTCGCGAAAGGCAGAAGCAGGCCGTCCAGAAGAAAACGGCCACGAAGATGTAGCCGGCCGCGGTCGTGCCCGTTCCCAGCCATTGGGGATCGCTGGCTGCACGCTGCACTTCTCCCAGCAGGTCGAACAGGCCGATCACCAGCAACACGGTGGTCTCCTTGAACAGGCCGATGAAGTTGCTTGTGATCTGAGGCAAGGACACCGCCAGGGCCTGAGGCAGTACCACGTGCAGGCGCGACTGACGCCAATTCAGTCCCAGCGCCCGGGCCGCTTCGTACTGGCCGGCGGACAGGCTCTGCAAGCCGCCGCGCACGGCCTCGGCCAGGTAGGTGGACATGAGGATGGCGAATGCGATCATCGCCCGGCCGAGCTGGTCGATCTCGATGTTCGCCGGCAGGAACAGCGGCAGCATGATGATCACCACGAACAGCAGCACCAGCACCGGTACCGCGCGCCAGAACTCGATCCACACCGTGCAGGCCTGGCGTACCAGCGCCAGACGGCTCTGTCTCCCGAGGGCCAGCAGGACACCGGCAAGCAGCGAGACCCAGAAAACCGACCCCGTCACGACCAGGGTAAGAAAAAAACCGCCCCACAGAGACGTTTCGACCGGAGTCAGTCCCCACGTTCCGCCGCGAAAAAGCCACCACGCCAACGGCGGATAGGCAAGCAGCAGGAACGCTGCAATCCAGCGCCGGCCAGGCAACCGGCGAACGGCCAGCGCTGCTCCCAGCAGCGCGCCGGCCGCCAGGCCCAGATTGACCCTCCACACCTCCTCCGACGGATACAGGCCGTACAGAAACTGCGGCCAACGCGCCCGCACGAATGGCCAGCACAAGCTGGTCGTGTCGGCACAGGCGGACGGGCTGCTCCCGGCCCATTGCGCGTCGACGATCAGCCACTGGAAAAGCCTGACCGCGAGCATTGCCAGCAAACCCAGCAGGACCACGCTGACCGCTGCGTTCCACCACGACGAGAACAGGTTGCGCCTGAGCCAGCCGGACAGGCCCCGGTGAGCTGCCGGTGTCCTCAGTTCACTGGCCACGCAACGTTACCCGCTTGTTCCATCGGCCCATGAGCCAGGCCACCAGGAAGCTGACGCCGGCATAGAAGGCCAGCGATACGGCCATCACTTCGACCGGCCGGCCGGCCAGGTTGTTGACCGTGCCCACGAACACCGAGACGATTTCCGGATAAGCGATCGCGGCCGCCAGCGAGGTCGCCTTGAACATGTTCATGTACACCGTCGTCAGCGGCGGCAGGACGGCCCGCAACGCCTGCGGGAAGGCCACCCGGCGCAGGACGGCAGCCGGCTTGAGCCCCAGCGCGGCCCCCGCTTCCCATTGACCGCGAGCCACGGACTGAAAGCCCGAACGGACGATCTCCGAGATATAGCTACCGTTGTACAGCGAAAGGCCGATCCAGAGCGCGAGGAACTCCGGCATCAGGTAGAAACCGCCTTCGTACGCGAAACGCCCCGGCACAGGGGGGCTGATGGAAAAACCGTTGGCGAACTCGATGAACGGGAAATAGAGGCCGCGGTTGTTCAGCACCAGGTAGTCGGTTATGAAGATGCTGGATTCCAGTGACGGCAAGGCGCGCAGTGCGACGTAATACCAGAAGAAGATCTGCAGCAGCACCGGAATGTTGCGGAACAGTTCCAGGTAGGCCAGCGACAGCCTGGAAACCAACCAGTTCGAAGACAGCCTGCCGATGCCCACGAACAGACCCAGCAGGCTGGCAAGGAAGATGCAGAACACCGCGAGTAACAGGGTATTGAGGATTGCCACGGCCAGCGCGACCCAGATCGGCGAGTCTTCCGTGTACGGAATCAGGTGCTGCGAGATCGAGAACCCGGCTTTCTTCCAGAGGAAATCGAAGCCGGACTGCACTCCCAGCAGTTCCAGGTTGGACTGGGTGGTGCGGAACACAAGGAAAACCAGCGCCACGAGCACCAGACCCAGCAGGCATTGCAGCCAGAAGGCGGAGTTCTTGCGCACGAGTTCGCCCGGACCGCCGGACCGGCGCCTACCGATACGGCATGGCGATCATGAGGCCGCCGTCGCGCCACAGCGCGTTGAGCCCCCGCTCAAGCCCCAGGGGCTCGAAATGCCGGCCGAAGACTTCGCCGTAATTGCCGACCTGGGCGACTATCTGGTAGGCCCAGTCGTTGCGCAAGCCGAGCTGGCGGCCGAAGCCGCCCTCCACCCCGAGAAACCGGCGTATCTCGGCATCCTCGGTGGTGGCCCGCATCTCCTCGACGTTGCCCATGGTCAGCCCGAATTCTTCGGCCGCCACGCGCGAGTTGAAAGCCCAGAACACGATGTCGCGCCAGCGCGGATCGCCCTGCCGCACCAGGCCGGAGAACGGCTCCTTGGAGATCACGTCGCCCAGAATCCGGTGCTCTTCGGGATTCCTCAGCGCGACGATCCGCCCGGCCAGCGAGAACACCTCGGTCGTAAAGGCATCGCAACGGTCCGCCAGATAGGCGTTGAGGCCGCGCTCCACGTCGGCGAACGTGACGATCGAGTACTTCATGCGGCGGGCGCGGAAATAGTCCGCCAGGTTCTGCTCGTTGGTCGTGCCCTGGGCCACGCAGATTGTGGCGCCTTCGAGGTCCGGGATGCGCGATACGCCGGAGGCGTGGCGCACCACGAAACCCTGACCCGCGTACAGGTAGGTGCCGGTGTAATCCAGCCCCAGTGAAGTGTCACGCAGGAACGTCCACGTGGCGCCCCCGGGGAAAACGTCCACGCCCCCGGATTGCAATGTGGTGAACGCGGTATTGGGGTTGATTGGCACATACTCGATCGCATCCGCGTCGCCCAGTACCGCGGCCGCCACCGTTCTGCAGTTGTCGATGTCGAATCCGTACCTTCGTCCGTTGGCGTCGATGGAGCTGAAGCCGGGACTGGCTTCGATGACGGCGCAACGCAGCTTGCCGCGCTCCAGCACGTCGGAAAGCGTGTCCGCGGCGGCTATGCCCGCAGGCAAAACCGCCAACGCGCACAGCGCCATTCCCCGTCCCAATCGCAATACAGCCTCCACCATAGCCGAGCGAGTTTAACCCCCCGCAACCCTCCCGGTTCCACTGGCAGCGCCGGCTAAAGCCCTTTCTTCGCCCCCGTCCTCGTGGGAGCGTTGGAGTATCCATGTTGTCAAGCATGGGTATTCAGGGGGGC